>NZ_JASDCV010000059.1:0-9236 GCF_030407755.1 Rhodococcus sp. APC 3903 | reverse complement strand
GGCCGATGACAACCACATTGCGTGGCAGCACGAACGGCTCGGCCTCGCCCGAGGAATACATCAGATCGATTGCCTGCTCACACGCGCGATCGCCGCCATCTGATGTTCGTCGTCGTTCGCGATGCGGACTGTATCCGAAGCGACGAAGCGGTACGCAGATCGGGCGGCCGACCCCCCCGGGGAGTCAACACCCGGTTGGTTGGCCTTGTGCGGCCGATCATCTGCCCGACATCAACTGCCGCGGCGGTGATATTCCCACTCCGTGTGGCGGTTAAACCCCAGTACAAGCTCCTAACAGACGATCGGAGGCGAAAAGACTCCAACTACAAGTCGGCGGGATCGTCGGCGCAGATTTCCGGTCCGCTTGCCGGAGTCTTGCTGAACGGGGACAGGCCCTATTGTTTGCGTGTCCTGGACTTCTTCTCGAACTACTCCAACTATAGTTGCTATATTCACACTTTAGTTGGAACTGAGGAGGTGTCTGTCATGCAGCTGAACAGGCCGTTCGCCACGGTAGCGCCGACCCTGGACGGCGACGTGCTTGCTGTCTTGGCAAGCGCGGACGCCACGTTCACGATCAGCCAAGTCCAGCGCATCCTCGCCACGGGCTCAGGCGAAGGCATCCGCAAGGTCCTCAACCGCCTCGCCGCGCAAGGTGTGGTGCTCCACGATCAGGTAGGCAGGACCAACACCTACCGCCTCAACACCGAGCATCTCGCAGCCGAACCCATTATGGCGCTTGCACAGCTGAACTCCACCTTCCTCAAGCGCCTCGAAAAACACCTGGACGGGTGGCTCACTACGCTGCGGTATGCCGCAGTGTTCGGATCGGCAGCGACCGGGCACATGAAGCTCGAGAGCGACATCGACCTGTTCCTAGTGCGCGCCGCTGACACCGGCCACGACGGGAACGAAGCGTGGGAGGAACGGGTAACCGAACTCGCCCGACTGGTCACCGCGTGGACTGGCAACGACGCCCGCGTCGTCGAGTACACCGAGGACGAGCTCCGTGCCGCGGCCGCTGCCGGCGAACCCCTGCTCCGAGACGTGGCGAAACAGGGCCTGACCATAGCGGGGACACGGAGCTGGTTCAACGCGCAGCTGCGCCCCGTTGCGAGGAGGTCCTGATGGCGGGACAACGCGACTGCGACTCCGTTGTCACCGCGGGGCGCATGTCCAAAGCGAACGAATTCTTCGACGCCGCTGACCATCTCGGAGAGGAGATGCCCAACGCCGCCGGGGACTTGTACGTCGACGCGGGTATCGCCGCCTCGGACGTACTCTGCTGCCTGCGCCTCGGTGTGCACTCGAACACCGGCAACCACAGCGAGGCCGTTGCCCTACTCAAACGTGCCGACAACGGATCCGAACGGCATCTGGGCACTCTGCTGAACTTGAAGAACAAAGCTGCCTACACCCACCAGGACCTGACCTCTGCGGAATTGAAGAAGATGAACCGCGCAGCGGAACACCTCGTCGAGGCAGCCAAGCAGGCAATGGCCGCTCGGAGATAGCCCCCCCCGACTCCCGGATCCAGCGCGCCTGCCGTTGCGCACGTGCAACGTCGAGTCCTCGCCGGACCGACTCCCCGGCTCAACCACCTCGCCGAACCCAACCCTCGCTACCGACGAGAAAAGCCCCCACATCTGGCGGGTGTCGATATCGATTCGGTCGATGTGACCGCAGATGGAGTCCGCATTCGTGCGTCGCCGTTGTCGACTTCGGCAAGATGCTGTGACTGCTCGTGGCACACTTCTCCTACTGCCGCGTGCGAGACCGTCCTCTACCGCACGCCCCGGACGCGATGATGTTCCTTGTGAAAGATCGTTAGTTGGCGGGTTGGGTTCTACTGCGTCAGAACTGTCGCGCCGCAACATCCGGGCGATGCGAGGCGGCGAGCAGCTCTCGCAGTCGGTCAGCCGAGACCAGAGCCCCAGGGTCGCCAGCTAGGTATTACCGAAGCCGTGCACTCCCCTCCAATCCGCACTGGCTCGCTTCGGTTTACTCACGAAAAGGCATCCCTCACAACCACCTTTAACGTGGATGGTGCTCGAGGTGCTCGCCTCGGGTGCCCGTCGGCGAGCGGGGCGAGGCTGACAATCACCTGTTGCCTATGGTGGCTTCGCGTGGAAGGCCACCCTGCTCGTTGCGGACGTTCCGGCTGCTGATTGAGATCTGTTCGCGAATTCGTCGCTGTTTAAAGGTGTGCTGGCGGACCGTCCCACGGGTGACTACTTGCGGACGGAGAACACGGTGACAGGACAAGATCAGCAACTCTGGGTGGGTATCGACATCGGCAAACGCGCTCACCATGCGGCCGCAATCGACGTGGCGGGCAATCTGGTGTGGTCGCACCGCATCACCAATGACCAGGAGTCGATCGAACGCATCGTCGCGCTCGCGATGTCCACAAGTACTGATGTCCGGTGGGCGGTGGATATGACCTCGCACGAGGCAGCCCTTTTGCTGGGCGTGCTCAACGCGGCTGGTCAGAGCGTCCAGTACGTGCCGGGCCGCATCGTGCACCGGATGACCGGCGCATTCACCGGCGAAGGGAAGACCGATGCCCGCGATTCTCTGGTCATCGCCCAGACCGCACGGATGCGCTCCGACATCTCCCAGATCGCACCCCCTGACGAGATGATCGTCGAGTTGACCGTTCTGACCGGGCACAGGACCGACCGGGTTGGAGATTGGACTCGCGGAGTCAACCGTCTACGTGGATTACTGACCAGTATCTTTCCGGGACTCGAGCGGAGCTTCGACTACTCGACCCGCGCCGGGTTGATCCTGCTCACCGGGTACTGCACACCCGCGTCGATCCGGGCGGCCACCGATGACGAATTGGCAGGATTACTACGGGCCGGTGAGGTGCGCCGGCCGACGATCCCTGGAATGGTCACCACAGCGCGCGATATGGCCGAGGGCCAGCGTGTGGTTCTGCCCGGTGAAGCTGCGGTCGCGCATCTCGTCATGCGACTGGCCGGGCAGTTGTTGGAGCTTGATCGGGAGGTCAAGGATCTCGACAAGCAGATCGCGGCAGTATTCCGGCGGCACCGCCACGCGCACATCATCGAGTCGGTCCCCGGCATCGGTACGCGACTGGGTGCGGAGTTCCTGGCAGCCACCGGCGGGGGGGACATGGCCGCGTTCGGCTCCGCAGCGAAACTCGCCGCTTATACGGGGCCGGCTCCGGTCTCGCACGACTCGGGCCGTCGTAGTGGTGTGTTGCACCGGCCGCAGCGCTATCACCGGGATTTACGGCGGGTGTTCTACATGGCTGCATTCTCTGGTGCGCAGCGCAGCGGCCCCTCCCGGGAGTTTTACCAGCGTAAACGTGGTGAGCATCGGCATCACAATCAAGCAGTGATCGCGCTCGCACGCAGGCTTGTCGATGTGTTGTGGGCGTTACTGCGAGACGAACGTTCCTGGACGGCTGACCCGCCGGGCACGAGCCGCCTGATGGCGTGAATCAACACGGACATGCCACGCCAGAGCGACTTCGGTGACCGTCTGGCAGATGTGTGAATGCTCGGATAACGACACGTCCGAGGCTGCCATCGCGATTGTGCCTTTGAATCGTTGAGGTCCTGTTGGAGGCGTGAAATGAGCGCGATGGCAGCCAGCGGCTGGTTGTGTTTCTTCTGTGGTAAAAAATGAAGCCTTAGCTCTCCAGATCGTGGAGGCAGCGACTCAGATCATGCAGGTGGGATGACTGAAAGTCGATTCTCGGAGGCGGCGAGTGGATCGAAGCCGTCCTGTTTGAGCAGGTTGTGGATGTTGCGTCGTCTGACCCCCATGTTGCCTCCGTCGTAGACTGGGAAACAGAGGACGTCTTCCATGATGGCGGCTATCGGGGTCAGGTTCGTGTAGGCATCGACGCCGACGAGGCGCATGGCGTCGTAGACGACTTGGACTGCGGTTTCGGAGGCGAAGATCTTGACTTGGTTGGCTAGCTCGCGGTCTTTGCCTCCGGTGTGGTCGAAGTGGTCGGCGGCTTTCCAGGAGAAGTAGCGGACGGCTTCGATGCGGGTTTTGATGTCGGCGAGCATGTAGCCCGCATTCTGGTAGTCGATGACAGGGACCGGTCCGGAACGGTGGTCGGTTTTGGCGAATTCGTAGGCGTAGTCGAAGGCTGCGCGCATTCGACCTACACACGCGGCGCCGATCGACGAGCAGGTCCAGGAAAAGGCTGTGGCGACGATGTCGAGGCCATCGCCTGGGGTGCCGATCAGGTTGTCGGCGGGTACTCGCACATCGGTGAATTCGACGCGAGGCGAGTTGGTGGCGCGGTGCCCGATGGTGTCGATCATGCCGGTGATCTCGACCCCAGGTGTGCCGCGTTCGACGACGATGACCGCGAGTGATTCCGAGGGTGGGAGCGTGGGGTCGGTGCGGCATACGACGCTGATGAGGTCGGCGCCGTTTCCATCCCAGCCGGAAGCGTTGGTGGTGTAGTGCTTCGCGCCGTTGATTACCCACTCGTTGCCGTCACGCCGTGCGAAGGTCTGAATACCGACGGTCGGGTCTGGTGAATCGTAGTTCGCACCACCGGTGACCTCGGTGTAGGCGATGGCGGCGAGGCGAGCTTTGCCGTCACAGAAAAGCGGTAGCCATCGCTGTTTTTGCTCGTGGGTGCCGAAGTTGATGATCGGGTTGAGCCCCAGTCCTGTCCCCAGAAGGGCCGAGGGCACGTTGATGTCGACGCGCGCAAGTTCTTCCGCGGCCAAGCTGAATGTCAGGTTGTCGAAGTACGCACCTCCGTATTCGTTGGGTACGAGGCCTTTGAGGAATCCGAGTTCGGCAAGTTTCTTGTAGATCGGTTGCAGCGCGTAGAACCGGTCCTCCGGCTCAGGAAAGGGTGCGATCGCGGGGGCGACGCCGGTCAGGACGTCGTTCGCTACTTGCCGCGCCTGCATGCGTACGGCGAGTTGTTCAGGGCTGAGTTCGAAGCTCAAGGTCATCGGGGTCTCCTCGATGCTGATGGACGAAGTGATCGGGCGACGCTGCCACGCACCCAAGCATCCAGTCAGACTGCCCGCTCAGTCTTGTATCAGCCTGCGCCGAGCTCGGTAGATTCCTGCAATTCAGTCCTGCAACTGCTGCGGGCGACGCGCGTCCGCGGCTGCGGGGTCGGGATGCTGGGACTTTCGGTAGTCGCCGGGGCTGCAACCGAATTCGGAGCGAAAGGCTTTGGCGAGGTGCGCGGAGTCGGCGAATCCCCACATCGCTGCTATCGCCGCGACGGAACAGTCATTGCGAATATCAGCTAGGTCCCGACGGCATGCCTCCAGCCGGTGCCGACGCACGAGAGCACCGAAGGTGGTGCCGGACCGTTCGAATATTGCATGTAGGGTCCGAATTGATAGCCCCAGGTGTTGGGCTGTTTCTGTCGCCGACACACGGCCGAAGGGCAGATGTGTCTCGATGTAGCGGATGGCGGCGATTCTGAGTAGATGGTCGGTGTCGCGATCTTGGTGCATCTCGCGTTCGACTGCACCGCCGAGCACCGCGCGCAACAGATCTACGTGGGCTGCGCTGATCATCTGTCGTTCGATGGAGACAAGAGACGTATCCGTTCGCCACGTCTCGAGCATCAGTGAGCTCAGGAGACGAGCAGAACCTGACCCGCCGGCGAAGTTGCGAGCAGTCGTGGATCTATCGGGGGTAGTCAGATCGGCGAGTTGTGCACGGGGAAGTCGGAACGACAGCACTCGCCACAGTGATCCCTTTCCCTCGGGCTCGACGAACTCGAGGCGATAGGGGCGAGTGGAATCGACGACTGCGAATTCGCCGCGCGAGACGATGCATTGTCGGGCGTCTTGCGTGGTCACGCAGTGACCGTCCAATTGCAGATTGACGAAGACGACGTCGTCCGATGTACGAGCAACTTCGCGGTGTCCGTGCTCGATCCGCTGAGTGCAGGAGGCGATTTCCGCGGCGTTTCCACCCCCGACCGGAGCTGAACGCACCCATCCGGGTAGTCCGGACGGGATTGAGCTCCGGTCTATGTGATCGCGCGACCTCGACGGGGACAGCGGCGTGAATGCCTGGCACAGCACATCAGCCCAGTAACTCATTTGTTCGGCCGTAGGCAGGTCTTCTGTAGTCCAAAAGGCAGTCACAGTGCACTCCGTATCCAGTTCAGGTGCGAAAACACTAGAACGTCGATGTCATGCGCCGGAGGCTTTTGCGTTACAGATTTCGAGCACGATACTCACACCCGACAGACAACCACTGAGAGCACAGACGATCCCGGTGCGGTTCATGGAAAAATGTTCCGCTCGCACGCTTTCGTATACGACTGACAACAGATCGAGCCAAGTCGGCTCGGGCGACTTGCTTCCCGCATTGAGATCCACCTGAACGCGCTACCACCGCCGATGTTTCAGCCCGCCGGCCGCGAGGTAACTACCCCACGCGGCGAACGGTTCGGATGAGTCGCACACAGGCACCCACCAGCACGCTGGTCACTCACGGCGGTGGGCGCCTGCCCCGAATCGACCGCACCACACGACCTTCTGCTTTCACGAACCGCACGCCCTCCACCGAGATCCGATCATCGACCTCCCCCCGACGGCACCGAACCCTCCGAAACGGTACGGCACATCTATCAGCGATTTCCGTGCCCGTAAACAAGCACGCACCTCCGTGACATCCCCAAAATCTGACACCGCTACCCCCTCACCCAACCCGACTCGGACGCCGAGCCGTCGAACCTCTACCCGAAAAGAGGGGGTTCACCAGCGTCTACGCGCTCAGCGACGCTTGACCGCACTCCGGACTCTGGCCCTCAAGCTCAGTCCCGGACGTCACACCACGGCCAGGGACGTCAGCGGACAGGTTCGAGCACGCGCGGATCATTGTTCCAGGGACCGTCCACGACAGTCGAGACTTCGTACGGCTAGCGTCCCCAGTCACTGGATTGCCTCACGGCCGTGGATCGCGTCCGATGAAAGCCAGAAATCGAGTCTGCAGGTCGGAGCCGTCAGCCACATCTGCCCGTGGCCCGTACTGACCGCAGCACCTCATCCCAGGACTCCATACCCGCGAGCATCATGGCGCAGCGTTCAGAGTCGAGGGTCTCGTCCTGACCGGTAGCGCGCCAGGTCCCAACTGTGCATGAACACGTCGGCGGTGAAGAACTGCGCCACAGCCTGAGGTAAGGATGCCTGACCGGTGTTCGGATGGGAGAAAACTTTGTCCCCGGCAGTCGGATCGTCGAGCACCGCTTGGACACCGTCGTTGAAGACGCGCCACGCAGCTGCCGGATCGTCATCGACGTCCGGACCGGCAGGCAAGGTGATGCCGGCACCTTCCTGAAGGAACGGCGGAAACCACTCGACGAGGTGGCGAACAACGTCACGGGCCTTCCAACCCTCGACCGGTGCGGCCCTGTTCCACGCTGCCTGATCGGGTACGCCTTCCACGATTTCGCTGAAGCGGCCAGCAAGTTCGCGGTACTCCTCGGCCGGGGTCTGATCGGGAGTCATCTGAGCCTCAGTTCTTCTGACTTGCGCTGGAATACATCTGCTGATTCGTTGCGACATAGTGGCTCTCGGAATTAAGAGCGGCCACTACCTCGTCCGTCGTCGGTCCGCCCACCACCCGACCACGAGCACCGTATCCGTCGTCGTGACCCAACACGGCCGCAACTGCATCCGATGCGGCCAAACCCTGACGATCACGATGCTCGAACGGCCCGCACCCGACACCCGTCACCACCCGAGAAAGAGTTCGTGGACTGTGCCCCAACGGGTACACCGACGCCATCGACCTGCGAGAACCAGACACCCACAACCCTTCCGAACCAAAGCTTGCACCTCGTACCCCGGGCTCGACACAGGAAGTATCTGGGCATGGGACCTCAGCCGAGTTGATGCCAGACATCGGATTGTTCCGTCGATGACGGGCCGCAGCAGTAGAACCCGGTCATACAGCTCGAAGAACTGCCCTGCCGCCCGCACACCTGTCCGTCGTCCACTACTGATCAACTGGGCACCCGCGCCTCCAACCCGGCCAGCCGTCCAATCACGCACTAGTCATGCGACGCTCGAATTGTCACCGCACCAGCCATTTCGATCTCCGCGCACTCAGAAGCTCCCTGCGGGGACCGGATAACGAGAGACGAACATTGACGCTGGCCCTGTTTCTCGCGACCGCGACACCGGCCGCGACGTCGTTGCTGGGACGCTCGAACCGCTCATTCACCGAAACGAGCCCGCGGTCAGACGCCGGGCCTGCTCTCGCGTTGTTGAAGTTCGGTGTTGATGCGGCGCGCTTCGGCGAGTTGATCTTCGAGAATGATGATCCGGCACGCAGCCTCGAGTGGGGTGCCGGCGGCAACGAGTTCGTGCGCGCGGGCGGCGATACGCAGTTGATAGCGCGAGTAACGGCGGTGCCCACCGGCCGAGCGTTGCGGGGTGAGGAGTTTCGCGGCATCGAGGCTGCGAAGGAACCCTTGCCGCACGCCGAGAAGTTCGGCGGCGTGGCCCATGCTGTAGGCGGGATAGTCTTCGTCGTCGAACTTGCCGGACAGGTCGCCGGCGGGTCGCTCTGCCGTAATGGCGGTCTACTTTCACTTCGAATGGACGGGGCCCCCGGCGCGGGGGTGCGCCGGGGGCCGAGACAGGTCGATTTCACTCACTGAACCAACAACTGCACTCGTTTGAGCTTTCCGAACGCAGACACCATGTCCGGTAGCCCGTTTGAACGGGGGTGCCGGGACCTGAACTACACACTCACAACAACTTTCGGCCCCGGCACGGCCCTGCGGTACTGCCTGCGGGTAGTTCATCTCTCCCACACCTCTTGATTTCGTTCCTGCGAGAAAAAAGATACAACACACCAACAGAGAATTTCTACCCCCGCCACGATAGAAATTTTGACGCTTCCGAGGACGGTTCAAGGCTAGGAGATTGCGCCTGGTCGGCCACCATGTCAACTACGGCAACCACATCGAACCCGCACCCGAAACCGACGTTCCCGATCGCGATCGACGAGCGAACCGGCGCACCCAACAACAAGCAGCACTGTCAGTTTCTACAATCGACACGCCTCACGCAGCCGATCGCCGGCCCAGGCGCACGCAAGCCGCAAAGACAGGACGAGTATCGAGGTCCCGGACTGGAGCGGGCGTCTTCCGCATCCTGAAATATTTCCGTAACCTGCAGATACACCAACTCGGCATGCTGTCGAAGTGGAGCCCCCACAAACTGATGCGGGCAGGGACTCCA
>NZ_JASDCV010000058.1:0-10367 GCF_030407755.1 Rhodococcus sp. APC 3903 | reverse complement strand
GCGGTAAGGAAGCGAGAACGGCGACGGTGCCGCAGCGGCGGGCGTTGGCGGTTCGGGATGGCGGGTGTGCGTTCCCGGGGTGCGGGACTCCGTCGGGGTGGTGCGATGCTCATCATATTGTTCACTGGAACGATGGTGGCCCAACAGATCTCGACAATCTGATCTTGTTGTGCGGTCATCATCATCGGACACTGCACCACACGGAGTGGCGGGTGGAGATCGGACCGGATCGGAAGTCGGTGTTCTATCCACCGATGTCGGTTGATCCGTATCAGCACCCGATCGGCGGGAACAGCCCACCGACAGCCGCCTGAACGGGCATTTCGCGTTCCGGAGAGCTCAGGGCAGCGACCAGAACTGAGTAGTCACCAGATAGAAGACGACCACCCAGAACAAGGTCACCGCAGCGACGATCGCCACCCCTTGCGCGTTGGTTTTTGCGACAGGAATCCCTGGAGGTGGACGCAGCCAACGGTGCAGGAGCCGATTCACGTAGTACGGCATCGTGAAGAAACTCATGATGAAGCTCGACAACAGGTTGCCGATCAACAATCCGAGCCAGAGTGGCAGCTTCAGCGGTGACAGCGCCAAAGTTAGCAAGACGACAGTCGGGTAGAGACCGACCCAGACCGCGATCGAGGTTTTTGTCTCCGAAGGTGGAGGGGCCTCGTTTCCGTTCTCGTCGAAGGCAAACCAACTGCCGAACGAATTGTCCACGGTTCGCAGTTCGAAGTCGTGGAACTTGCGACCCTCGGCGAGAAGCTGTTGTCGCTCAGGGGAAGTCAGCCACGTGTCGAGATGGGCAGCATTGTCGAAGCGATACAGCAGGGTCCACTCATCCTGCACACCGTCGACTGGGCGAAACAGTTCGGTGCCGCGGAATCCGTCGAAAGCACTCTCCACCTCCCGAAGGCGATCCTGCCAGGCAAGGAACTCGTCGATACTGTCGTCACCTACTCGGTGCGTCACTACGACAGTCAGCAGTGGGTCCGGAGGCCTGATCCCGCCGCTCACTACCTGCTGCGTGGCCGGGCCGTCGAAGAACTGACGACCGCTGTCGAGGTAGTCCTGCCTCGTCGCGCTGTTGATCCACGCTTGAACATGAGCGATGGAGTCGAATCGGTACACGATCACCCAATCAGGTTGGGTGGGCGTCGGAGCCGCGATTTCTGCCCCGAGGAAGCCTGCATAATCTGCGGCCGCCCGGTTGAGATCTTTCTGCCAGACCTCGAATTCTTTCTCCAGTCCGGCACGCACTCGCTGGCCGATGATGACCGTAGCGGCGCTGTCCGCCGATGTGTTCGCGGTCATCGGTTCAGGCCTGAGTAGATGCGTTCCGGGGTGAGCGGTAGTGACCGGAATCGTGACCCGGTGGCATCCTGCAGTGCGTTCGCCAAAGCAGGGGCAACCGGATTGATGCAGCACTCCGCCATGCCCTTGGAGCGGAGTGGGCCGACGGAGTCTGATGACTCGACGAGGATCACCTCGGTGCGTGGGACATCTGCATAGGTCGGGATCCGGTAGTTACGTAGATTCGGGTTCGTCATCGCGCCGTTCGCGTCTACGTGGAAGTTCTCGGTGAGTGCGAAGCCGATGCCCTGGGCGACGCCACCTTCGATCTGTCCCCGCACCTGCGCCGGATTGATGATCACCCCAGCGTCGGTGGCTTGGACACTGTAGAGGATGCGGATCTCGCCGGTGATGCGATGGACGGCGATCCGGAAGCCATGAGTGTTGGACACCACGCTGCGCGGCGACCCGTACGCTTTCCGTGCTTCGGTGAATCGGATCCCGCGCGGGCGTGCAGCCTCGAGTAACTCTTGCAGTGTTAATCGAGTACTACCGCAGACGATCTTGTCGTCGTCCATCGAGCACAGGTCAATCGAGACGCCGGTGTGATGTGCGGCGAAGGCCAGTAGTCGATCGCGGAGCGCATTCGACGCGCGGAGTACCGCGTTCCCAGCGACAAACAGGCCGGCGCTGGCGAAAGCGCCTGTGTCGAAACCGGTTCGGTCGGTGTCCGACTGAATGATTCGTACACGTGACGGTGTTGTGCCCAGCTGATTTGCGGCGATCTGCACGTGGGCCGTAGAAGTTCCCTCACCGAATTCGACTGTGCCGATAGCAAGTTCGTATACACAGTCTTCGCCGAGGGTGAGCCAAGCCTCGGAAATGTGCTCGGTGGGTGGCGCGGTCTCATGTAGTGAACTGGCAGTACCGGTGCCGATCAGCCAATCGTCTCCGAGCGAGGGAACCGGTTGGCGCTTCAACGCTGCGTCGATCAGATCGACGCATTGCCCCAGTCCGTCTTCGGTGAAGATCACGTCGTCTGGGCCGTCTTCGAGTGCGACGAGTGAATCGCCAGGTCGGACGATATTGCGTCGACGCAGTTCGAGCGGATCCATGTTCAGCGCGATGGCCAATTCGGTCATGGCCGATTCCACGGCAAAGGCCGGTTGAGTCATCCCGTACCCACGCAAAGCGCCGCTCGGGACGTTATTGGTGTACACGGAATACGCATCGAACTTCTTGTTCGCACAGCGATAGAGCGAGACTGCCGCGCCGCCGGCAAAGAGTGTCTCTCCGCCGTGGTTTCCGTATGCACCGGTGTTCGAGACGTTGCGATAGTGGAACGCGGTGAGTGTCCCGTCCGACTTTGCTCCGAGCTTGATTGTGAGTTTCATCGGATGACGCGGTGACGCGGTGGTGAACTCTTCTTCTCGGGTGAATTCGAGGCAGACGGGACGACCGGTGTCCAGGGTGGCGAGCGCCACCAGATCTTCGCTGATCACTTCCTGTTTTCCTCCGAACCCGCCGCCCACGCGTTTGCAGAACACGCGCAGCTGATCCGGGCGGAGGTCGAAGAGATGGGCGAGTTTGACCTTGGCGATGGAGGGGGACTGCGAACTCGTGCGAACGTGAAGGCGTCCGTCTTCCATCCATGAAATCGAACCGTGCGTCTCGAGATGTGCGTGCTGCACTCGCGGCGAGAAGTAGGTGCCTTCGTGGATGACGTCGGCCTCGGCGAACCCGGCCTCGACGTCGCCCACGTGACCGTGAAGTTCGAGCAGGATGTTGTGCTCGGGATCTCGAACAAAGGGATCGTCGGATCCGTGCAGGGCTGGAGCGCCGTCGGCCATGGCCTCTTCCGGATCGAACACGGAAGGCAGGATCTCGTAATCGACCTTCACCTTCCGACGGCCTTCTTCCGCAGCGACGACGGAGTCGGCGAGGACGGCCACCACCCGCTGACCCACGAACCGCACGACGTTGTCGAGGATGTACGTGTCGTCCGGATCAACAAGGTGGTCGGTATGAATTGCCGTTGTAAAGAGCTTGCGCGGCACGTCTTTCCAGGTGTACACGCGATGGACACCGGGGACGGCGAGCGCCTCGGTGGTGTCGATGGAGGTGATGCGTGCATGCGCGTGGGGCGAGTGCAGCACTTTCAGGTGCAGCATGCCGTCGATCGCGGTGTCCATAGTGTATTCGGCTCGGCCGGTCACGACGTCGGTGGCCGCCGGCGCCCCGACGCTGGTCCCGACCGCCTGTCCGGGGAGGGCAACTTCGACAGCGCCGACACCGTTGACCGCGTCTTCGATGGATCGGTAACCGGTGCAGCGGCACAGGTTTCCCTTGAGCGCTCGCGGCAAGTCTTCTTTCTGCGCGTCGGTGAGCGCCGCGGAGGTCATGATCATTCCGGCGGTGCAGAACCCACACTGAAAGCCGGGTGCATCCCGGAACTGTTGCTGAATCGGATGGAGATCTTCGGGCGTACCGAGTCCCTCGATCGTGGTCACCGCGCGACCGTCGGCGCGAAAGGCGGGCGTGATGCAGCTGTGTATCGGCGCTCCGTCGAGCCACACTGTGCACGCCCCGCAGTCCCCGCCGTCGCAACCCTTCTTCACCCCGTGGTGTCCGAGGTGTCGAAGAAACGTCCGGAGACACTGTCCCGGGAACGGTTCCTCGTCGAACTTCCGGTCGTTCACCGTGTAGCTCATGACTGGCTCCCCGTGAGTTCGATTCGGAGCTCGTCGGCGTAGTGACGGGCGAGGTGCAGGCGGTGGTCGGGGGTTCCGTTGGGATCGTCGAACCAACTGTCGGCCGAAATGGAGTCGACAGCTCGTCGCAGAGAGTGCTCGTCCGGCATCGTGTCGAACGTCAGCCGTATCGGATGCGTAGTGCCGGCGGTGATGGTGACGTGAAAGTCGTCGGCTCCCGGAGTCTGCGTCGCGATCATGAAGATCGTCGAACGGCCGAGGTGCGTGAGACTGAAGCGGCGGTGGGCGTGGCGTTTGGTGAGCGCGTGCACCGGGAACTCGATGCTCCGAAGAACTTCGCCCGGCTCCAGGACATTCTGGTGGTCACCGGTCACGAAGTCGCACGCGTCGACGGTCCTCACTGTTCCGGCGGTGGCCCACAGCGTGAAAGTAGCCTCGAGTGCAACTGCCAGGGTGATCATCGGTCCGGCGGGAAGCGACATACAGATGTTCCCGCCTACGGTGGCCGAATTCCACACCTTGAAAGACGAGAGGAAGTACTCGCAGCTGACGCGAATAAGTGGACTCGCACCCCAATTGTCCGGCGGGACAAACGCATACAGTTCGGCAACGGTGCACGTAGCTCCGACACTGAAATGAGTCGCGCCGACCTCCAGTGGTGTCCAACCGAGCGCGGTGAGGTCGACCAGTCGACGCGTGTCGGGTTGTTCCGCTGAGAACAGCCACGTTCCTCCCGCGAGCCAGGCGTCGCCGGGACGCCACACGTCCCCTGGGCGATCCGGTGGTCGGCGTATCACGTCGGTAATGGTGGTGATGTCCATGCGCCTGCTCCCCTCGGGGGATGTGTCGTCTCGGAGTGGGACATTACCGAGGTGACGGGACACATTCACACTTTTAGTGCATATCGGGCACGTGAAACATGAGCGATACGTACGTGACATCACCTGGTGGTCCGTGCATGTGCTTGCCGATTCTGGGTACGACTGCTTGAGAGGCGCGATCAGCCTCTTGCTTTCGCGCTGTTGATTCGGACGCGGCTACGCACTCGGCGGCCGCGGAGATCATGCGGGGCGGGGCGCTGTGAAACCTCTCGAGGTAAGACGGACCGACCCTTTCGATGAGACCCTCTTTCCGCTCTCGGCCGCCCAACGGGCAACCTGGTTCGCTCAGCAATTCGATCCCGAAGCCCCGATTCTGATAGCGCACTACGTGGAGTTGCGCGGCGAACTCGACGTCGAATTACTGGATCGCGAAACGCGGGCAGGTGCTTACGAGTTTCAATCTCCTTTGCTCAAAGTGATCGAGGTCGATGGTCAGCCGATGCAGTACGTGGACGAGAAGGCCGAAATCTCGGTCGGTTTGGTCGACTTCCGCTGGACCGAGGATCCCTTCGAGGCTGCGCTCGAGTGGATGCGTCGAGATTGCCGGACGCAGCTCGACCTGGCAGTCGACGGAATCGTTGCGACCGCTGTGCTGCGCGTGGGTGACGCGCACTATCTGTGGTACAGCCGTATCCATCATGTCGCGCTCGACGGTTTCGGTGCCATGACCATGATGAACCGCATTGCGCATCGGTACTCGGCCTCGGCGGCGAGAAAAGATCTGCAGCCGAGTCGTGCCGCGACACTGCGCACGCTGTACGACATCGACGAGCGGTACAGACAGTCGGATCGATTCGCTGCCGACCGTGAGTACTGGGCAGGGCGCAATACAGTCGGTGCCGGATCCAGCTTGGCGGAGGCTTCTGGGCCCGCACACATCGAGAGCCGACTCGAAAGCACACTGATGTCGGACCGGAGCTGTGCCCTTCTCCACGAATCCGAGAACCACGCTGCAACGGTCATCGCTGCGCTCGCGTTGTACCTCTCGCGAATGACGGCGAAAGAGACTGTCCAGATTCATGTTCCGATGTCCGGACGGACTACGGCGGTGTTGCGGGACTCGGGCGGCATGATGGTGAACGTCGCGCCGCTGCTCATCAGTGTCGCCGCCGTCGACACCGTCGGTGAACTCTTCGCCCAGGTCCAGCATGAGCTCATGGGTGCATTGCGGCACCAGCGCTGCAGCCTCGACGACATCCGTCGGGACGCAGGCGTGACGAGCGGTCTGGAAGGCGAAGACTCATATGCCGGGCCCATGGTCAACGTCATGCTGTTTCGCCAGGAGGTGCAGTTGGGCGAGGTGGTTGGGGAGTATCACATCGTCACCTCCGGGCCGGTGGAAGACCTTCTGGTCAACGTGTATCCGAGTGGCGACAGGCTGCGTGTCGACTTCCGGGCAAACCCGATCCGATACGAGGAGGCGGGTTTACGCGAGCACCACCGGAATTTTGTCGGCTTGCTGGAAGAGTTGATCGCGTCTGATTCCGGTGCCGAACTCGCAGACATTCACGGCCCGACGGCCCGGGAGGGCGAGCGACGACAACGCGAAGTGCGGCACCTCGAGTATTGGAGACATGAGCTCACCGGGGCGCCCGAACTGTTGCAACTTCCCTTCGATCGACCCAGGCCTGCAACGCAATCGCTGGACAGTGCACAGGTTGAGGTCGTGATCGCCGCAGACACCCACGCGCGGATTACAGAAATGGCAAGTGATCTCGGGACGGACACACGCGTGGTCCTACATACGGGCTTCGCGCTTGTGGTAAGCCGATTGTCCGGGGCTTCGGACGTGGTAATCGGTACGCCGACGGGATCCGACGCGAACATCGTTGCCATCCGGAGTCGCATCGATCTGGAGACGCCGTTCACGGCGCTCCTGGGCAGTGTCGTCGAGGTTCGAAGTAATGCGCTGCCGCACAGTGGGATACGGCTCGAGCAGGTGGCGCAGTCGCTCGAGGTGGAGGATGTACCTGCGTATGCGCCGGTGATACAGGTGACGTTCGAGTCCGTCGCCAGCGCTGACGAGCACCCTCCCGACCTCGGCCGCTTCGATCTCGGAGTGTCTGCAGTCGAACTGTTCGACGAGGTGGGTACGCCGTCCGGAATCACGGTGACGCTCGCGTTTGCCACCGACCTGTTCGACGCCGAGACGGTACGTGGCCTCGGTTTGCGTTTCGCGCGCGTCCTGGAATCCGTCACCACAGATCCGGCAACGATGGTCGGCGACATCGACATCTTGTCCGACGACGAGCGATCCGCGATGCAGCCTGTCCGCAGTGACCCTCGCGCTTCGCACCGCACCCTGGCCGACCTGTTCGACGGTGCGGCGCGCACACACCCCGACGGCGTGGCCCTGTCGTATCTCGATGGCGAGTTGACGTATCGAGAACTCGACGAGCGTTCGTCGAAGTTGGCCCGAGTCTTGATCGACCGCGGCATCGGTCCGGAAAACAGTGTGGCGCTGGGTTTGACGCGTTCGATCGAATCGGTTGTCGCGATGTTGGCGGTGACCAAAGCCGGCGCGGCATTCGTGCCGGTGGATCCGACCTATCCGGGTGAACGTGTTCGCTTCATGCTTACCGATTCCGGTGCCGTACTGGGGCTCACGGTCGTTTCCGAACTTCATCGTTTGCCGGATTCGATTTCCTGGCTAGCGATCGACGACGCTGAGTTCGGTGGCCGACTTGCGCGGTTGTCCGTCCGCTCCATCTCCGATGTCGATCGGGTGCACCCGATCCGCCCCGACAATCCCGCATACGTGATCTACACTTCGGGTTCCACCGGACTCCCCAAGGGGGTGACGGTCTCGCATCTCGGACTGGAAGCGCTTGCTGCCGAACAGCGTTCGCGGTTCGGTGCGACCCAGGATGCGCGAACATTGCACTTCTCGACCCCGAGTTTCGACGCCTCGATTTTCGAATACCTGCTGGCTTTCGGTGCCGGAGCGACCATGGTGATTGCACCGAGCACGATCTTCGGCGGTGACGAGCTGTCTCGCTTCCTCGAATCCCAGCGTGTCACGCATGGTTTTGTCACTACTGCGGCGCTCGGAACAGTTTCGCCCGAGGGCCTTTCGGACTTCGGCGACGTGGTGGTCGGTGGTGAGGCCTGTCCGCCGGATCTTGTGCAGCGGTGGGCTCCCGGCCGACGGCTGTGCAATGCCTACGGGCCGACCGAGACCACCGTCATGTCGAACATCGGCGAGCCGATGGTGTCGTCGGAGAACATCACAGTGGGCGGTCCGCTCCGCGGTTTCGAGGAGATCGTGCTCGATCAGCGATTGCACCCCGTCCCCGACGGTGTTGTGGGCGAGCTGTACATCTCGGGAGACGCGCTCGCACGCGGATATCACCGGAAGTATGCGTTGACCGCAGGACGATTCGTGGCCGACCCGTTCGGTCTCCCGGGCCGGCGGATGTATCGAACGGGGGACTTGGTGCGGCGGCGCCGTGGCCGTGCACTCGAGTACGTCGGTCGCAGCGATTTCCAGGTGAAAGTTCGCGGATTCCGTATCGAGCTCGGGGAAATCGACAGCGTCGTGCAGTCGTGTCCGCAGGTCGAGAATGCAGTTACCGTGGCGCGTGCGGCTCCCTCCGGTACAACGATGATTACCACGTACGTCGTGCCTGCCGGCGGAAGTGCGCTCTCGACGGCCGATCTGACGCAGTACGCCGCGAGCCGTGTGCCCTCGTACATGGTTCCTGCGGCCTTTGTTCTTCTCGACGAGTTGCCGGTAACTCCATCGGGAAAGGTCGATCGCGCTGCCTTACCGGCACCTCGGTTCGATGCTCGGTCGGACAACTTTCGACCGCCCGAGGGCGCCGAAGAACTACTGCTGGCCGAGATTTTTGCCGACGTTCTAGGTGCTGAGGCGGTGGGTGCGGGTGACGACTTCTTCGAGCTGGGTGGGAACTCACTGATCGCCACAAAGCTGATCGCACGAGTCAATGCCGCTGAAGCAATCGATTTCGGGGTGCGGACTTTGTTCGAAGCACCGACGATCGAATCACTGGCCCTCCACGTGCGTGACGCGAAGTCCTCCGGCGTTGATCCCTCGCGTTCGAAGCGTCCAATCCTGCAGGCACATTCGTACAGGGACAAGATTCCGGTGTCCCTGGCGCAACAACGCCTGTGGTTTGTCAATCAGTTCGACACGTCGTCCCCGGCCTACAACATCCCGATGGTGGTCCGACTGTCAGGGGCGTTGGATGTGGCTGCGCTGATACTCGCGATGGGAGATGTCGTCGATCGACATGAATCGCTTCGCACCGTCTACCCGGCGTCGGTCGACGGTCCACATCAGGTCGTGGTTCCTTCGGAACGTGTGACGTCGGAGATGGCGTGGGAAGTATCCGTTGACGAGGAAGCCTTGGACAGGCGCGTCGCCGATCTCGCTCGCGAGGGGTTCGACGTGAGCGCGAACGTGCCCGTGCGCGGCTCCCTTTTTCGAATCACTCGGGACGTTCATGTCCTCGCGTTGGTGGTTCACCATATTTCGGCGGATGGAGCATCACTCGAGCCGCTGGCCCGCGACCTGACCCGCGCCTACGCGGCGCGGGCTGCCGGTCGGGCACCGGACTGGCCGCCTTTGCCTGTGCAGTACGCCGACTACAGCCAATGGCAGATCGAACTGCTCGGCAGTGCCGCCGATCCGGACACGCTCCAGGCGAAGCAGTTGGACTACTGGACGTCCACCCTGTCCGGTCTACCTGACGTGATCGACCTTCCGCTGGATCGACCGAGGCCGGCGGAACGATCCATGCGCGGTGAATCGGTCCGATTCTCGGTGCCCGCAGACGTGCACAGTGACCTCCTCGAACTCGCTCGGAATCACAACGCGACACCGTTCATGGTGATGCACGCAGTGCTGGCCGTTCTGTTGGCACGGCTGAGCGCCTCGCCGGACATAGCGATCGGCACTCCGGTGGGAGGGCGCGCCGAGCAAGTCCTCGACGATCTGGTCGGGATGTTCGTCAACACGGTCGTCCTGCGAACCGCCGTTGATACCGCCGCGACTTTCGAGGAAATCCTTTCACGAACTCGCGAAGTTGATCTGGCAGCGTTCGGGCAAACCGAGGTGCCGTTCGAGCGAGTCGTCGATGCAGTTGCTCCGGAGCGTTCACCATCTCGTTCACCGCTCTTCCAGGTTCTGTTGGAATTTCAGAACACCGCAGATCCTCACCTCGAACTACCAGGACTCGGTGTCGATGTTGTTTCAGTCGACATCGGTGTCGCCAAATTCGACTTGCAATTGTCGCTCTCCGAAAAGCGTGGCAAGGACGGAATCCCGGTGGGTTTCGACGCCGCCTTCACCTACGCCTCCGATATCTTCGAGCGCACCACAGTCACCGAATTCGGGGAGCGCTTCGTCCGCCTACTGCGGTCCGTCGTATCGGATCCAACTGCCCCAGTGGGTGATACGGAGATTCTGGGTGCGCCCGAGCGTGGGTTGGTGGTGGGTGGTTGGGATGGTGTGGGGGTTGCG
>NZ_JASDCV010000057.1:0-11786 GCF_030407755.1 Rhodococcus sp. APC 3903 | reverse complement strand
TCGCCGAGCATTCACTCAGCTTCTCGGGCCAAAACACCGATTGCGAAACAGTCCCTCTGCTGTCGCTTCAGGACATGATCAGTGTGCGGAAAATGATGCTCGAGGTTGTCGGCGTCAGAAGCGGTTACGCGAGTTATGCGGGTTACCCGGCGTACGGTTTCGTGCCTGAATACATTCCGTTTGCCGAGCGCGACGGATATTTACTTGTGACGGATATGTGGGGAGCAGTTGGGGCGAGGTGTTGAAGTACGACAAGGTCAGCGCGGACGAGGACCCCACGAAGTGGACCAGTCTCACGTATGTGTTCGACGAGCTTATTGCGGCGATCGCCAACGGGAGCGAGTTCGACGGTTGGACCGCCGACGTCATAGACGGAGAGCTGACTTGGGGTTTAGAGGGTGGACCGTGAGATCGGTTGTTGGTGTGGTTGTTTCGTTCATCGCCACAGTCTCGATAGGTGCTTGCAACAGATGAAAGGAGTCCTCGTTGCGACTGCGGAAAGGTGCTCGGCGGATGTGTCTCGGCGTTGTCGCTGCCGCGGTGGCGTTCGGATCGGGCGCTTGTAGTAGCAGTGACGAAGCGAAATCTGTCTCTGTCGATGGTTCGGAGATGGAGGACGCGTTGACCGATCGTGGGTTCACTGTTCCGGATTCGTTTACGTTCACCGAGGGCTATGAGGTTAAGGGGTTTGTGGGAACGGCGTCGTATGGGGCGAAATACGAGGGCGCAGGGCCTTTTGATCGCGCTGCGGCTGAGATCGAGGAACCGAATCCGAAATTTCCCGCTCTGCAACCGCTAGCCTGCGCGGATCCTGTCCTCACCAGTCCGAAGCTGGCAGGATTCTCCTGCACCGATCAGATGTCGAAGACTGGGTATCCGGGAACCGATGGGGGTTTGGACACTGTGACGGTGATCTTGACCAAAGATGGGTCGGGTACGCACTTGTACGTTCGTGCGGAGGGGCATTAGAACGACTGCATTGCTGTTCGTTGAGTGATGTCCAGATGGGCCCTTCACCGTCCGGTGAGGGGCCTTTTCGGGTTTCTGTGGGGGTCCGTTCGGTTATTGGTGGTGGTTGAGGTCTGGGAGGGGTCTGGGCCATTCGACGTGATGAACGGTATTGCATGGCTGCTCGGCTTATGGTGCGTGGGTGATGACATTCGGGGGAGGGACGCGGTGGCGTCGGTCGGTGTTGCTCGGTGTGGGGTTGGTGTTGGGGGCGGTCTTCGTATGAGCTGTGTGCAGCCGATTCCGCTGTGGGGTTGGAGAGTGGGTCGAGGGTGTGGTTGCCGGTTGTCGGACCCTCGTGTGCGTATGCGCCGTCCGAGGACGTGCGCGAGGGGCGGGTGGTGTTCGACGGTGCGGCGTCGGCGTTCGCTGTCGCCGGGTGGGTGCTGATCGGTGCGGCGTTCTATTCGCGGCGGCGACAACCACCGCCTGAACCCGAGTGGTCGATGCCGGTTGATCGGGGGTAGCGGCATGTTCTCCTCGCAGTGGGCCAGGTGGGTGCTTCGTGTCGTTTTGGGGGTGGTGTGTGTTCTCACACTGGTTACCTGCGCCATCGTGCTGTTCTCTGATCGGTTTGTGCCGTCGTGGCTTCCGTGGGTGGAGACCGTTGTGATTGTGGGGTTGATGGCGGTGTTGGCGTATGGGGAGCGGCGGGTTTCACGTTCACGTTGAGCGGGCAATGGTGCCGGGTGGTGCGAGCGAAATTCTGTGGCGTTGACCTGCGGTGATGACACGTCCCCGGGGTGGTTGTTGGGGCGCCGGCGGTTTAGGTTCCGGCGGGGTGTTCGGGTTCGGTGGTGTGGGGGAGCGGTGGCGCATCGGGCGGGGTGTTGCGAGGACCGTTTTCAAGGTGTTTTGAATCATGTTGTGTATCAGTATATTTCGGCATTCTCGACTGTTTCGACACCGTACTGCCGGACCTCTACGCAGACGCCGGATTCGTTCCCGTGGCGCGACTGGCATGGAACGACGACTACGCACCCGACGGCTGGGACTATGACCGCTTCGCCAGATTCAACGGTGGCCGACCCGACGTCGTTTTCATGGCATACGACCCCGATCACGTGGGCGGGACATACGAGCGCGGGTCTGGCGAGCACGTCGACGACTACGACATCGGCACCGCGCGAGCACAGAACTACCGAGCCGAGAAGTCAACGGCACCAAACATCTAGGGGGACCGACCAATGAACGACGGCATCAGCACTCTGGCCAATGACACGAGCACCGTGGTCAACGAGCATCTCTCGGAATGGACCGCATCGGACTGGATCGGCGAAATCGCCGTCCTCGCCGTCGGAGGGGTCATCGGAGCTGTCGCAATCTTCGCGTTTCGCCTCATGCTGTGGGAGCGCAGCGACGGCGAGGCCGCCCCGCGACCGTGGTTCGCTGGAGCGATCACCATGTGGTTGTAGTCGACCTGGCTGCTGATCGACACCATCGGAGACCTTGCTCGTCACAGCCCGAGTCGAACCTTCGCTGCATGGTTCACTTTTGTCGCGCCGATCCTGATCATCGCCCTCTTCGTCTTCGCATCCAGACGTGTCGACCACCTCAGAGATCAAGTCGGCTACGCCCCGAGCCGATTCATGCTCGTCTGGGCGATCCCTTCCGTGGTGGTGTTCCTCATCGGTGTGGTCACACACTTCAACGAAATCACCCACCGAGGCGAATGGAAAAGCCTTCTACTGCAGATGATCTGGCTCGGCGGACTTATCATCCTCGCAGTGGCCGCCCTACTCAAGGTCCGTGAAGTCAGAGCCTCGCGGTAGCCGACCCGGCAGCGTGGATTCACAGAGGAGTCGACAGTGGCAGCGGTGCACGACTCGCCACCTACAACGTTACGTTGTGAAGTGGTCATATATAGTCCGCCGGAGGGAGCGCTGAAATGTCTTACACCACAATCGAATTCGCTCGTACCGGCTACGCCGCATCCGTCAATGGTGATGACCACGAGGAATTTCTCGCGGCAAAATCCGCGCTGATCAAGCTTTTGGCCAGGCGCGCTCTGACTACGGATGAGATCGCCTACCTCTAGACCACCCGAAGGGAAGGCCCCCACTGTGACGGTAGGGGCCTTCTCGTGCCAGCCGTCTAGAGGGGCCACTGATGACTCAGAAGCCAGTGAAGGATCTCGGAGAGGCCGCTGGCGGTCTGGTAGATCGCGACGCAGCCACGCAATGTGCGCCAGATTCGTTGCATCCTGCGCTGGGAAGGCTGCCGTGAAGGAGTGGATGCGTGTGGACCGTGCTGATCGTTCGTCATGGACTTCTTTCTGTTAGCTGTTTTTCTCTCTCAAAAGAGAGGAGGTTCAGCTCCAGGGGTTCTGTGACAGTTCGAAGCACACCAATTTTTTGAAATGCGACGCACCGGCGCCCTGAACTGGGTGGATGACATTTGGCGTCGAAATTTCAACGTCCGTGGCGCGCATGGATGCATGCAGCGATGCGCGCATAGTTGCGCGTAAAACGATCGAACATGAGGGAGGGCGTGCAGCTCTTGGGGAAAGGGCAATCACGCCCTTACTGCCAGCATTGTCGCGCTGATTAGGTGGAAAACCGTGACACGTTTCCGGCCGCCGGTCATGACCACAGTCATATCGACGCCACGCCCGTCTGCTCGCGCTGATTCTCTCTGCGAGTTGTAGTGCCGTGGTTGCGAGCTGTGCGGGTCTCCAATTCGCCGGCTACTGAGGTCGTGATGCGAGAAGTGATCGACGGCGTAGACGTACCAGGTAGACACTGAGCGGGATGACCGGGACAGAACGCGATCCGACTCCTCTGCCGCGGATTCATGACTCTCGAGGCACTGCAGGCATGTGTAAGGTATGCCGGAAGGCTCCCTTTTTCGGTCAACCGAAAAACTGGTCCTTCACAGCTTCGGCCACCACACGCGCGATGACCTGGGGGACCAGAAGCCGCACCCAAACTCCGAAGCGTGTCCGGAAGCGCCGTGGGGTCGATTCGGGGAGATCTGAGGGCAGCGTGCTCATGTGCACTCCTTCGGTAGCAGTTCTTGCTTCGCTTGGGCCCTGTCGGCCATCAGGCGTTACTGCCACTCTTGCGTGAAAAACCGATGAAGGACACCGTCGGTTCTACGGTCAATGTCACAAACTGCGGGCAGCGATCCGAGAGTGCGAGATTCAGGACTCCGTCAACGGAAATGACGTCCCGAAGGCCTGCCGCGAGGTCAGCTCCATCGAACGATGCAGAAGACGCGACGTCTCATGAATGGAGTAGCCGGTGAGCCACGCGAGCGCATCTCTGGATACGCCGGTGGCGATGGCGTCGGCCACCGACACGATCGGCCATGAATAGGCGGCCTGTCTGTAGGAAAAGCGAACGTGCACATTCTGTTCATCGAGGTATTTCTTCGCGGTGTTGAGTGCGTAACTGAGTTTCGCGGGCTCGTGCTTCATCGAGGAGAGTTTGACTCCGAAGTCGCGTACGTGGGATTCGCGATGCGAGTGGAGCTCGGTCAAAAGGTTCCCCACATTTTCGTCGTTGGCAGCTTGAGCATCGGCGACCAGTCGATCTCGAGTCGCTTTGTCGATGAATCCGAACTCGTGTGCGCGATAAGCAGGCACCTGGACCGTTTCATGAATCTCCTCCTGCAGGTAGCCTGGTAAATCGACGAGTCCATCTTCCCTGAGCGAAATATCCACGCGAACAACGGAATTAGGATTCGGTTCAAGTAATTCGCGAAGAAGAATTTCGATCAAGAATCCGGCAGAGTGGTTACTGGACTTCGGGTGGGAACGTGCGGCTGACAGGAACATCTCGATGCCGGGAACCGGTTCAGGCCCATTTGGCGTGGCAACGGTTGGCCAGACGAACCGTTGTCCTTCGGCTCTGAGATCGAACACGCGGGCCGTGGCGACGTGTTCGTCCCATTGCACATCGTTAGGACCTTTTGATAATTCGTGAGGACGCCAACCGGGAGGAATTTTCAGGATCCAGTCAGGCGGCCGGACGGTGCAGGTCACTTCGTGAGATGAGTCAATTGTTGCGCTCTTCAGAAGCCATGGGACGACCTCCTCGCTTATGAGGTTGCGGCGAGCGCGCCACACTGCTCCGGCGCCCCTGCCGTCGAATCTGTGGAGAAGAGTCGACGGGCCAGTGGGAGTGGGAAGTCTGCTTGTGTAGAGCGCCCGGCGAGAGGTGAGCTTCTTTCTCCAATCCGGGTTCAGGAGATCGTGATCGAAGAGTTGCTGTTCGACTGCTGCGGCATCAGGTCCGCTGAGCAGTTCCCGTGCTAACTCTCGGGCGAGGTTGTTGCGCTCGGGGCTATGCCAGGAGACGTTCTGCTCGAACAGTTCGTCAGCGACGAGACTCACTTCGCTGAACTCGTCGGGCGAACGACCTAGCCGGCGTTGTTTATCGCGGGTTTGTTGCTCCTTTCGATAGCGGTCGAAGATCGCGGCCTCCCATTCGCTAAGACTCGACACCACAACGAGTTGCCACAATCCCCGTGCCGCTTCCTGCCTGATCCGTGGACGAATACCGGCAAGGACATCGTCCGAGAAGTCCTTCTGCAGCGAGATCGCAGTCAGGACTGCATCGGTCAATGGGCGCGCCTGATACTGATGATGGCCTCGGAATTGTGATTGTCCAGGGAGGACGAAGCCGAATCTCTTGGCTGCTTCCACCACGTCAGGAGTCAACCGCAATCGCAGTGGCACGCTGGGTTCGGAGCGCCCTCCGCGACCAGGAAGCGGGTACCGCATCACTGTGGCCACATGTGTCTGAACCTCCGAGAGATCGTCCATCTTCTGCAACTTCTTCTGTGCAGTGACGTACTCGGAAAGGACTTGCTGCACGGTCTCATCGCGTGACCGGAACCCCCGTTCGGCCTTTATATCGGCGAGAGCGTCCAGAGCGCACTGCGGAACCCGAACATTCGTCTCCACGGACCGTTTCGTCATGACGAGATTATCGATCAACCCGGAGCAGGGAGGGCAAATTCTGACGGGCCGACGTAACGGGCGGTGTGTTCGGCTCTCTGTGGTAGCCCAGATGTGGAGCGGGACCGGTCGATACCGGGAGGGGACGAAACCCCGTGGTAGACACGGTCCATTCTGACGCGACCTGACAATGCGCGTGTTTTTGAGTTGAGACGTAGAAGACTCGGGCACGGTGCGACCAGCGCCATGTGTGAGACGTTCAGTGCGGGAGCAGCGTTGTACATACTTGTTTCGAACTCTGCCTGAAGGCCCTTATACGGTGTGGTGGTGAGAATTCCGCGGCAGCAGGCTATCTCATGCAGGGTTACCTCTCTGCTCTGGCGTATTGGCTACGTGACGTGGGTGATGGTGTGGAGCACGCCCGTTGATGTAAGTAGGGCAGTGAGTTGCTTGTGGCGTGTCTTGGGGACCACGAGAACGAGCATTTTTCCTGCCCGGCTGGCGCCGACGTAGAACACGCGTCTGAGTTCCGAGTTCGCTTCTTGTTCCCAGTCATCGAGAACGTGTTTGTTTTTCGTTGCTTTCGGGGGGATCGCGTACACGACGCCGTCGAATTCAGCGCCCTTCACGCTGTGCACATGAGCCCAACGAATGGCGTCGAGGTGGATGTCTGGAATCAATCCCTCAGTCTGTGATTCCCAGAACGTCCATACCTTGTCGGGTACGACCAGACGATGCCCCAACCGTGGTGCGAGGTTTATCGGTCGATCGTTGGCGAGTTCCTCCAAATGGGCTCGCACAGCAGCACTACAGGCTTTCTTGTCGGACCAGAATCGAGATGTGGAGACAAGTTTGCTGGCGGTGATGCGGATATGTTCGGGAGCTAGGTCAAGGTGCTTGAGTTGTTGGTCCGAGGTGTCCGCAGTTCCGTCACTCGGCCAGTCGAACTGGTTCAGAATGAATGCCTCTATCCGTTTCACGGAGTTGAGGCGTCCACGGGCGTCGACACCGGAGCGTAGTTCCACAACTGGTACGAGAAGCGACTCCATGTGCGACATGCCGCGGGGAGGTTGTTTGCCGGCACGGATGAGTGCTCGCGCATCAGAGCGGCGGTGTGCGATCACACGTGTCTGGCGTGCCGTTATCCCCTGTTGACGGATCAGTTTCAGTGCGGCGCTTCCGGCTTCGACTCCGGATCCGACCACGACATGAATATGACTAGCGCCGCCCTCGTGGTTGGGGTCGGGTTGAAGTTCGCCGAGACCGACCGTCCGAAGGGCGGAAGTCAGTGAGCAGATTGCTGGTGTCGAGCGGTAGCACGTCGTGAGCGAAGCGATGGCGGTCACCGCAAGGCTGTCCCGGTACTGCTGGTAAATTCCGGTACTGCTTTGCCGGAACTCGTAGATCGCCTGATCGGGGTCGGCCACGGCGACCACGTTGATTCCCGCTGACCGCAGCAGTCCAAGTAGTTGATGCTCGACTCCGTCGCAATCTTGGAACTCGTCGACGATGATCTCGCCGAAACGCCGTTTCAGTCGGCCCAGATAGATTGAGTCTGGCTCCTGGAGTGCGTGCAGCGCGCGGGAGCGGGACTCTGTAGTGTCAAAAATGCAGGAATGATGTAGCCCTGCAATACGTTTGGTTGCTTCCTCATTTACCTGGCTTCTGCGCCACGGGGTGAGGGTATTCCAGAAGTGCTCTTCACTCCGGTTCAATCTCGCCTCGTCCACCGCCCACGCTTCGTCCTCGCGCGCGAAGCACGAGAGCCGTATTCCGCTGCCGCCACTGGATGGACGGACGAGAGCGATGTGATGGGGGAGATCGTCCCACGAACTCATATATCTCGGGGTGATGCCGAAACGTCGACGTATGTCGGGCGTGAGGACATAGCGGTGAAAGTACTGATCGAATGTTCCGATGAAGTTGGGGGCTTCCATGAGGGTGGGGTCGTCCCGGCACCGGGACTTTGCAACATCGACGGCGGCGTTCGTGAAAGAGAGGAGTGCGACACTGCGCCCGTCTAAGGTGCCTTGGCGGAATCGAGCGACCACGGTCCTGGTCTTCCCTGAGCCGGGTCCCGCTTCGATGAGGTGTATCCCCGGAGCCAGCGCGGCGATCTGCTCAGTACTGAGCCCATCCGACTCCGGGCCGAGCCCATCGCCGGTCATTCCGGCCCTCTATCAGCGTTTATGTGCGCAACAGCCTCGATGGCACGGCGTAGATACTTCGGAACAACAAGGGCTCCATCTGTATTCGCATGGATCGATTCGGAGACGAGATGCGCGAAGTCGCCCTTGCTGATATCGAGGTAGAACTCCTCCTTGGCGGACTCTGCACCTATGGCTTGTGCAAAGATCTCAGCTCGTTCAGCCGGTGTTTTGTGCGCGACTGCATCGACGACCTTGTCCCAGTGGTGTTTTGACCCGCTACGGAGTGCAAGGAATGCTTTCTGCAGAATCTCTTCGTTTTCTGACTCCCGGAATATTTCTGCTTCCAAGGTCGTACCTCCGACCTCGACGACGAGGCGTCCGGCCGTGGCGGCGTCTGGGAACAACTCTTCGTAATCCTTCTTGCGGACGTCGCCGGCACCAGTGTGGTCGCGATCGGTGACCACGACCACTCGGTCCACCCGAGGGTGGTCGCCGTCGAGAAGGAGTCGAAGATAAGGGGCGAAGTCGACTCCTTCCACGCTTACGATTGTTGCGCTGGCAAACTGCCGCTCCCTCTGCCGCGCTTCGAGTTCGGTTGCCACAATGTCATCTTTGGGAAGGTCACTAGTTGCGTCCGCGTTTTCCGAACTTTCCTGCGCATTGTCGGCAGGTGTTGGCAACACTTCGAGCATCGCCAAGTTTCTGAAGTGGTAGCTCGCCAAGGAAGGGAGCAGGAGCATTTCCGCTATCCCTTCCACAAGGACGACGTCGCGAGCGAACAAAAGAGCCGCCCGCGTCGCATTCAGGTACCGGTCGATCTTTCGGACGTCAGTCTCCTTGAGGCCCAGTTCGCTCAATGCGGTCGTCTTCGTACTCCAGCCCGCCTCGGCACTGTCGCGAGCGACAACCACAAGTCGGTCGATCGACATTGTGCTCGCCAAAACCGGTGAGTGCGTCGTGACAACGACTTGTACCTTGCCGGCGGGCCTCATCGTTTCCGTACTATCGCCGCTCAGCTTGGCCTGATCATGCAAAAACGCGAGAAGCACCAACTCAAGCTGTGGATGAAGGTGGGCCTCCGGCTCCTCGACGAGAAGAAGAGTCAGGTCACTGTCCTTAGCCTTCGCCAATTGCAAGACGATCATCGAGATATACAGCAGGTTGGCATAACCCAAACCGGTGGAGGCGATATCGCCAATGGGAACACAGTGCTCGGACAACTGGAGGCGCAATAACCTGGCGATCCGACGTAGGTCCGGCTCCCGCTGGTTCAACTCGATGACGTGCTCACGATTCGGCGGTACAGTTCTGCTGAAGTAGCCCTGGATCGAGTCACGAGAAGCTGTTGCGACGTCGTGATCGGCGATCGTACGCAATGCGGTGTTCGCAGTGCTGATGAAGCCGTCTTCTGCGTCTTGGTCCCCGTCGAGTAGCAGCTTGAGCACATCGTGAAGTTGCGACTGATCACCGCCGTCGAGATCTCTCACGGCGTCGCGGAGCGGCGGCAGGTAGACGTGAGAGATTCGTCGCCGGAGCGCGGGTTCAGGATCTTCAGCCAGCGATTCCCCGACAGCCCAACTCAGTACGTTTCTACGTGGCACACCAGGTGAGGTTGCAAAGCTTGCGGTGTAGATCAGGTCGTCGTGACTGTCGACTAGTTCCGCGAGGTAGACAGCCTTCTCGGTTTCCGAGAGGCTGCCGTACCGCGCCGTCAACGAGACGGGATCCCCTGCCACAGATAAGTGGCTCAGATCTTTTTCAACCGAAAACCACGCAGTCTGGCGGCCTGAAGCGGGAAAGGTTGACAGACGGAGTGCGTCGATGATTGCACTCTTACCTGACGCGTTTTCGCCGACGAGAACTGTGAGGTCCGGAGCGAACGTAATTCGCGTATCGCTGCAGGATCTGAAATTCTTGACTGTCAAACTTGCTAGCTGCATATGTGGAAACTTGCGCTATTCATGGGATGCCTCTCCGGCCGCCAGTAGAACTGATGAAGAAATTAAAGGATACAGAAGGCGACTCCCGGGTGAACATTTCCTTGCCGCGACGTAAGCCGTCCTCCCGCCCAGTGGGGAAACTCGGCTCCGGCGGATGCGTCGACTGTGGCTAGGAAATTGGGGGTTGTCTACCGTTTGATCGGTGATTTCTTAGAGGCTTATCGCCACCGGCGGACCGCCGCGTCAAAGGCAATATGAGCTACTGGCACGATCATTCCGAAGTCGCTGACGAAGTCCCCTCCCGCAATCCGTGGCCAGGCGTACGCATGGGCCGTTCCACTTGAGGAGTGCCAGGCCCAAGCCAGCGCTTCCGACAGGATCTCGGGTGAGGGCGCGTTGGGATCATCCCGGGCGACCTGCTGGGCGGTCTCTTCAGCCATGAGTCGGATAGTCGTGGCCTCTCCGTGCCGCGGGGTGGGCTGTAGCGTCCTCGTTCGTTCTGTGATTTCGTTGCGGAATTCTTCGGAAGGAATCATTCCTCGCAGGTGTTTGAAATCGGAGCAAGCATCGAGCGCACGCCGGAGGCTCTGGGCTTCTTGCGCGAGCACGATGTGGGCGTTCCTTTCCCGATCGGAGGGATCTTCGGGACCGAGGATGAATGCGGCGCGGCTGGCACCGAGCAACGCCATCCGCATCATTGATTGCAATGTTACCAAGGTGAACTTGTCGTTTTCCCGGAAGATTGCGGTGATGTGATTCAGGGAGTCTTTCGCAACTTCCAAACCCGCCCTCACCGAATCAAGAATAGGAACAGGCGCTTCGGGTGCCAGCGCGTTGAGTGTCGCCATGTCGCTCGTGGGGGCAGGAGATTCTTGTAGGTGTTCGGCGAGCTTATTGATGACGTCAACGGTCAGCAGCTGCCGATTGAGGTGTTCAGTAGCTTCAGGGCTGTCGAGTCCAAGGCTGTACATTGCTTAAAGCTTCCCTTATCTCCAGTTTCTGAACCAACGAGATTTGAACCGGGTGCCGTTGTCGTTGGGAGAACTTCAGGGTTCGGTGTGTGGGTGGTTTAGTTGCGGCGTTTGCGGGCGGTGCTGAGGACGCCTACGCCGAGACCGATGGTGATCAGCGCCCATCCTGCTGCCTGCCCGAGTGCGAGCAATATTGCGATGCCCCAGACAATGCAGATCAAGGCGGCGAGAGCGAGTACGAGTCGGAAAGTCATAGCGAGGCCGTCCGCGTTTCTGTCGATTCGGTTGTTGGTGTGATCGTAGGGCGTCGGGGTTCGCGTAAGGGCGTCGTCCGTGGTGGGGGATCGGCGCCGGCGTGCGCCTCGATTTGGACTGATTTTGAATAATGTTGTGTATCAATGTATTTCGGTGTTAGGTTGGTGTTAGGTTGGTTTTGCGGGTTGTGCACGTTAGTGTTTTTGTCAACGTCGAATGTTGTTGCAGTGATGAGTGTTTCGGTGTTTCGTGTTTTCGGATTGTTTTGCGGTTTGGTGGGTGTGGGTGTATGATTGGGAGCATGATGTTGACGAGTCGGTGGACGCGAGACGGGGCGCTTTTCGTGACCCTTCCCCTCCTCCTCGGCCTCGTTCGGGTGTCGGGTACCGGTTCAGACGTTGCGATGAATTTTATTGGTGAGAACCAAGATTCGGAATTCAGAGGAGCGAAGCGACTCGATCGACGGCAACGGCACTCGACCCACTGCGAGCCGCGCAGCGGCTCCCTGGCGGGGAGCGAAGCGACTCGCTTCCGTCTCCCGACGCGAAGCGTCGGGAGG
>NZ_JASDCV010000056.1:0-12588 GCF_030407755.1 Rhodococcus sp. APC 3903 | reverse complement strand
GACACACTGTTGAGTTCTCAAAGAACACGCACACACCATCACCACGACCCTATGGCCGCCGCTCCGGGGCAACTTTTCCAGCCTATCCCATCATGATCATCGGCGCAAACCGCTGAACATTCGGGGAAGAACTGGAGGTGAAGCACAACCATACATGATGGAACTACTTCGAAATTTGGTCAGGCACTTCGTACAACCTCGTGTCACTCGCCGTGAAGGCGGGAGTCGGTGTCCGTGTCGCTCTGACTTGGAATAAGTTACGCGTCCGCCGAAGTCTTTGCCAAATCCACAGGTCAGAGACTCGGAGGTATCCATTTCCCCAGCAAGATTGCCCGTTTCAGTCGATTTTCACCAATTCGGACATCATGTGACGCCGGACACCGTGGCCGGATCGGCACGCAGCGGGAACTCACACCACTTGGACTCGGATACCTGCATCCTCGAACAACGCGACTTGCTTTGCGTCTACTGCAGCATCGGTAACCAGCACGGCCCCCGGCGGTATCGGCGCCCACGCATGGAAAGGACGTTCACCAAGCTTGGCGGAGTGGGCGAGGATGTAGACCGCGCCGGCACGTTCGATCATCATTTCCTTGAGCCGGGTCTGATCGAGCTCAGCTTCACAAATACCCAGGTCAGCGGTAACTGCATCGGCACCGAGGAATGCCTTGTCAAACGACACCCTCTGCAGCGACGCTTCCGCCAGTGGCCCGACGAATCCTTGACTGAGCTGCCTCAGCGTCCCGCCGAGACATTCGACTCGAACACCATCAGCGTCGGCTAACGCCTCGAGCGCCGTCAGCCCTGCAGCGATCACCGTCAAATTCGTCACGTGACGTAAGAACTCTCCCATCGCTCCGACGGTGGTACCTGCATCAAGGAGCACGGTTTCTCCGGGCCGGACCTGCTCAGCAGCCCATTCGGCGATGCCCCGTTTGGCGTCGAATCCCTCCATTGCGCGTTGACGCAAGGAGGATTCCGGATGAGGGTTGAGAGCAATCGCCCCGCCGTACGTTCGAGCAATTACTCCCTGGGCAGTCAACTGACTCAGGTCGCGACGGATCGTAGATGCAGTCACCCCGAATTGGGCAGACAGATCCTCGACACTGGCCAGACCGCTGGTGCGAGCGAGCCTCGCAATCTCCGATCGCCTCGCCTCCGACTCCCGAATGGCCATCGCTCCTCCCCCCTACAAACCCTGGTGCTTACTTGGAAACGAATGTGCTGGTTGCCAATTCGGCCGCCTGCCGCAGCGCTTCGACCATACTACCGGCCTCGGCGATGCCCTTACCTGCAATATCGAAAGCGGTTCCGTGATCGACGGAGGTACGGATGACAGGTAACCCGACGGTGATGTTGACGCCGGCCTCGATCCCGAGAACCTTGACCGGGCCGTGCCCCTGATCGTGGTACATCGCAACGATCAAGTCGTAGTCCCCACGTCCAGCGAGGAAGAATGCCGTGTCCGCCGGCAGTGGGCCGTGGACGTCGATTCCTTCTGCCTTCAAGAGTTCAACGGCGGGAATGATCTTCTGCTCTTCCTCTCCGTACCCGAAAAGCCCGTTCTCCCCCGCATGCGGGTTGATCCCGCACACGCCGATTTTCGGAGATGGATTGCCCGTGCGCACCAAAGCTTCGTGACCTCGACGAATTGTCCTCTCGACCAGGCCGGGCTCGATCCTGGCAACTGCATCGAGCAGTCCGATGTGAGTGGTCACGTGAATCACCTTGAGCTTGGGGGTCGACAACATCATCGACACCTCCTCGGTACCGGTCAGGTGCGCAAGCAATTCCGTGTGTCCGGGATAGATGTGTCCTGCCGCATGCAGCGCTTCCTTGTTCAGCGGCGCCGTGCAGATCGACTGGACTTCACCGCGTACGGCGAGTTCGCTTGCGACGCGGATATATTGATAGGCCGCATCCCCCGCGACTGCCGACAGTTCACCCCAGGCGAGATCCTCGGGTAGCAAGTCCAGGTCGATGACGTTGATCCGTCCATCGATGAATTCAGCATCCTTGATCTCCTCGATCGCGACCACGTCGACGTCTATTCCGAGCACCGTGGCAGCCAATCGCAAACGCTTCGCGTCGCCGACAACAACAGGGCGGCAACGCTTTCTCGTTTCGGCGTCGAGGAGTGCGGGGACGATCACTTCCGGTCCGACGCCGGCGCCGTCGCCCATCGTGACAGCAATCAGCGGCAGTGGAGTGGATTCGATTGACATGGGATTGACCTCGTTGTCTGAAGGTGGACTGTCCGGAGCGTCGACCGGGATGGGGCGCGCGAGAAACTTCGTTATAGAGAAAAGACTGTGTGCATTCCCGAAACTGCCTGGCCGCGTGACGATGTACCGTCCGGTGTGGTCGACGGAAAGTACGGCGCCGTGTTCAATTTCGTAAATTGGTGACAAAGTGTCGATCCGCAGGCGGTCGAGAACGCTGCGCGCGGTTTCGCCACCGGTAAGAACCAAGTCGATCGGGTACTCGCCGTGGGAGAATCCTGCATCGACGGCAGCGATCAGATCGGCGAGAGCCGAAACGAGATGGACGGATTCTGCAGGCACGACAGGTCCACTTACCGAAACCACGACGTTTCCGCGATCCAGTGCGTTCAGAATCGGAAGCGGATCGACCGAATGCGCCAGGAGTTCAGCACTGTTCACTTCGATATGGTGCGCACCTAAATCCCGAAGCAATTCCACTTGGTCCCCGGCAGACGCATCCGCCGTCCCCACAACCACCAAAGTAGATCGAGAATCACGAAGAGATGGACGCACGACGGGTGACTGCACGGTTCGTCGTCGTGCTACTGCCGTCGCGAGCGCCGAGGTTCCTACCAATCGAGAACCCCGAACCTCCTGTGCTGCAGCCACAATCAGTTCCAGATCACTGTCGGTCTCGACGTCGCAGATCGCCACCGACCCGGCTTCTGAGATCGACGCAAGAACCTGACTCAACCGCCCGGAGCGAATGTCGTCCAGCGATACGCCAGAAGTAATTGCCGACGAGCCGAGCGCCTCCGCAATCGACCGAGGAGCCGGCTTCGACTCCGCGCGCCACAGGTCGGTGGCGTGCAACGCAACCCCATCGACCAACACCACCCCGCCTTGCACCGTGCGCCCTTGCCTGGGCAGTCCGGCGGCGACGATGACCGGGGATCCGTCGCGGGAGAGTTCTCCAACCTCCGCCGCTATGTTGCCCCTGAGCAGGGAATCGATCTTCTTGACGATCTCGGAGCCGTCAGACGATTGCAGAACTGATCTCACGTCACGAGAGGCTCTGGCGGGGTCGGATCGCCGTGAGTGCAGATCGAAAACCGTCACTCCTGATCCGTCGGGCGCACCTGGGCCGAGTCGAAGCGATATGCCCGAACTGCGGAGCAGAAATCCTGCGGCCGACTCCGCGGCTCCGGAAAGATCATCAGCGATGATTACCAGTGGTTTCATCGAATTCCTCGACCCCCTTTCGGTCTGAATCGAGTATGCACAGCATCGCAACCGATGCGCGAAGTACGCAATCGAAGTTACGGGACTTGCGCGAAGTGCGCAACAGTGCCATTGTGAGCTGAGTTACAAGCGAGAGCCCGACGCGATTGTTCACCAACAGTCCGCTCGGAGCGTCGCCCCCACGCTGCCCCGTCAGGATCGAAAGGTCACCGATGACCAATACTCGTTTGCGAACACCACAGCTCTCCCGGCGATCCTTTCTGCAGTTCACCGGGCTGATCGGTGGCGCAACGCTTCTGGGCACGACTGCCGCGTGCGCCGGCCCTACCGGGAAGCCGACCCAGGGCACCCTGGTGCTCGGGCTCAACCGTTCGCTCGTCAGCCTCGACAACAAACTCAATCAATTCGACGCAGCAGTCACGGCTCAACGTGGCGTCAGACAAGGTCTCACCCGGATCGGCGACAATCTGACACCGCAACTCGTTCTCGCTGACAGGTTCGAATCGACCGGCGCGACCGAGTGGACGGTTCGACTCCGCGAGGGCATCCGTTACTCCGACGGCACACCTGTGCTGATCGACGACGTCACGACGGCAATGCAGATGTACCAGCAGGTCAGCGGATCGTTTGTCGCACCGCAGTTCCCCGAGTGGCCGACGGTCGTCCCCATCGACGATCGCACCTTCATCCTTCGGACGAATTCCCCGGTGCCGGTTCTGGACTCGCTCATGTCCAACATCTTGATCACCCCGGCCGCTGCGAACGAACCCAACGAACTGCAGAGCGGAATCGGGTCGGGACCGTTCGTCGTCAGCGAATCGAACCGGGGCACCGGCGATTACACACTTGTCGCCAATGACAACTACTGGGGCCCGGCCCCTGGCGTTCGTCGTGTTCAGGTCCGCTTCATTCCCGAAGAGGCCGGCCGCGTCGTCGCGCTTCGGAGCGGCGAGGTCGACGTCATCGACTCGATCAGTCCCGATTCCGCCGAACAACTCGCCGACCTGCCTGGTGTCCAGGTGGACACAGTACCGAGCACACGCATCAACCAACTGTTCTTCAACTTCCGCAAGCCCGCCGATCACCCACTGTCCAATCCGCGTGTCCGAGAAGCTCTCACGTATGCCATCGACGGTGAGTCACTCGCTCGGGACGTGCTGATCGGATCCGCAGTCCCGGCCACCGGCCCCGCACCGTCGACCTTGGACGGAGCCGTGAAAACCGGCACTTACCAATATGATCCACGGAAAGCGCGGCAAATGCTCGAGGCCGAAGGCGCCGACGACCTCGAACTCACCTTCATCTGGGAAACCGGAGAGTTCACCAACGACGTCTCGGTGATGGAATCGGTACTCGAAATGATGAAGGCCGTGGGAGTACGCGTCAAACTCCAGCAGTTCGAACCGGGCGGTGACATCTCGTCCTGGCGCCAGGGCAAGACCGGCGACTGGGATGTGCTGGGCAACGGCTACGGCAACCAGACCGGACTTGCACTGACCACGTTGCAGGGGATGTACGCCGGCACAGCGGAGAAGGAAGCAACTCGCGACACCTATCACGGGTACGTCTTCCCCGAAATCACCGCGAAGATCCAAGCCGCATCCAGTGAACCAGACCCGACCAAGCGCGCCGCTCTACTCGACGCCGCACAACAAGACATCTGGAACACCTGGCCTTGCCTGTGGAGCTTCGTACCCAACGCACTCCTTGCGAAACGCACTCGTGTACAAAATGTTTCACTGACCCCGATCAACTCCTACGACCTCGGCGCCGTCCGATTGGAGGCCTGAGGCGATGACTCTCACCGCTCCGAAACCGCAAACCGCTCTCGGAATCTCTCCGCGTCGGCGCACAAGGATCAACCCGACCGTCAAATACGTGCTCAAACGCTTGGCACAGAGCGCCTTGACGATCTTCCTCACGCTCACAACAGTGTTCGTCCTCATCCGAATGGCTCCCGGCGATCCTGCCTACGCCTTGGCCGGACCGCTGGCCAGCACGGAGGATCTAGCACAAATCCGTGCTGACATGGGCTTGGACAAGTCGGTGTTCTCTCAATACCTGATCTACCTGTGGGACCTCGTCCATCTGAATCTCGGCACCTCGTACTCGTTCCAGGCGCCGGCCATGGACGTTGTCCTCGGCCGTCTCCCGTACACCATCACCCTGGCCGTCAGCTCCATTCTGCTGACCGCCGTGCTCTCGATTCCGCTGGGCGTGTGGATGGCCCGTCACGCGGACACCCGACGTGAACTCGGTGCGAACGTCGTGGCCGTCGGCGGGCAGTCCATGCCGGAGTTCTGGAGCGGCCTGATGCTGGTGACGATCTTCGCGGTCTTGATCCCAGTACTCCCGGCAGCCGGTTTCACCACATGGCCGTCGTTGATCCTGCCTACCGTCACCATCGCCATCCTTCAGATCGCGTTGATCTCCCGGATGGTTCGACGCGAAATGGTCTCGGCCTTCGCTTCTCCGTACATCACGGTCGCACGTTCTCGCGGAGTATCCGAACGCGAACTCACCTGGCGATATGCGATGCGTAATTCTGCGATTCCGATCGTCACCGCGCTGGGCACCAGATTTGCCGGAATGCTGAACGGCGTCGTGGTGGTCGAGGTCGTGTTCGCCTGGCCTGGTGTCGGCTCGCTGGTGGTCCGCGCACTCGAGACTCGCGACTACCCGCTCATCCAGGCCACCGTGCTTGTCACTGCGGTTCTCGCCGTGCTCGTGCAACTGGCAGTGGACCTCCTCTACCCCCTCCTGGATCCACGCGTGCGACTCGGAAAGGGCGCCAACTGATGACTACCGTCTTGGAACCTCCAACAACTCCACGCGCCAGCGCGGTCACCGAGGCAGACTTCGCACGCGCCGGAGCCACGCGCCGTAAGCGAGACAGCCGAGTCAAGATCTGGGCCGGCTCGATCTGCGCGCTCCTGGTGATTCTTCCTGTTGCATTGGCGGGACTACTCCCCCTTGCAGATCCGAACCAGACCAACCTGAGCAGTCGACGGCTACCGCCCCTCACCGACGGCCATCTGTTCGGCACCGATCAGTTGGGACGAGATCTCCTCTCACGGATCCTGCACGGCGGCCAGGTGTCTCTGACGATCGGTATTCTCGCCGTGATCGTCTCCGGGGTCATCGGCATAGTCGCCGGATCCGCCGCGGGGTACTTCGGTGGCTGGGTCGACACCGTGATCTCCCGCCTACTCGAAGCACAGCTTTCTCTGCCTCTGCTGATGATGCTGCTTCTCGTCGTTGCGCTGTTCGGTCCGTCCATTCCCGTCATCACGTTTGTCATCGCGATCGCGCAGTGGCCCGAGGTCGCACGGTTGACTCGCTCATTGGTACTCGTCGAACGCGAAAAGCCTTACGTAGCTGCAGCTCGAGTCCTCGGACTTACTCGCATGGCAATTCTGCTTCGTCACGTCATTCCGAACATCGTCAAGCAGGCCTCGCTCGTCGTCCTGCTGCTGCTCGCGCAGGCCGTACTGCTGGAAAGTTCGTTGAGTTACCTCGGCGCCGGACCGCAACGTCCGTTCGCAACGTGGGGACGAATCATCGCCGACGGCCAGGACTACATCACCACGTCATGGTGGATCGTCACGTTGACAGGTCTGATGATCGTTCTGCTGGTCGTCGGAGTGAACCTACTAGGCGACGGCCTGCGCGATCGTCCTGCAGGTTCGAAACGACTGGGCGCAAGCCTGTTCGGGCGTGGCAACGCCCAGAAAGCAAAGGCGTGAGACATGGGCAATCTACTACGGGTCGACGACCTCCAGATCGAACTTGTCACGGCGAATGGCGTCATCCGAGCCGTCGACGGGGTGTCCTTCTGCATCGACGCCGGTGAAACCGTCACCATCATCGGTGAATCCGGCTCCGGAAAGTCGACCACGGCCATGGGAATCCTCGGACTGCTTCCGGACGATCTCGCCGTTCTTTCCGGGAAAGCCGTGTTCAAAGGCCAAGACATTCTCGGAAACACGAAGATCTTGAACGATATTCGTGGAAAACACATCGCCCTCATCCCCCAGGACCCGATGACGGCTCTGAGTCCCGTCCACACCATCGGTAGCCAACTTCGAGAAGCAGTGCGCCACAGCGGTGTGACCGCGAAGAAGCAGCAAATCGAGCGGGCAGTGCAACTGCTCGAGCAGGTACGCATTCCGTATCCGGATCAGCAACTCGACAAGTACCCGCATCAACTGTCGGGTGGAATGTTGCAGCGCGTCCTGATCGCCGGAGCTCTTGCTGCCGGCCCCGAACTGATCGTGGCCGACGAACCCACCAGCGCATTGGACGTCACCGTTCAGGCCGGGATTCTGGATCTATTGCTCGAATTGCAGGAACGCACCGGGATCGGAATGCTGGTCATCACCCACGACCTCGGAGTCGCCCGACTCGTATCCGATCGCATCTACGTGATGAAGGACGGACGTTTTGTCGAGACCGGTAACGCCGACGTTCTCGTCGACTCACCGCAAAGCGCCTACACACAAAAGCTTCTCGACGCCATACCGCACCTGGGGCCTTGGGATGGCGACCCCGCCCGTTCAACACAGATCGGAGCCTCGGCATGAACCCCCACGAAACGCCACTTCTCGCCGTCGAAGATCTCGTTGTCGAGTATCCGGTTCCCGACGGAGTTTTCCGAGCAGTGGATGCTGTGAGCTTCTCGGTGGAAAAGGGCAAGACCCTGGCCATCGTCGGCGAATCCGGATGTGGCAAGTCGACAATCGCTCGATCTATCGTCCGACTCCTCACACCGACCAGTGGACGCATTCTCGTCGACGGCAATGACATCGCGCAGATGTCGGAGAAGTCACTGCGCCCCTTCCGCTCTCGCGTTCAAATGGTGTTCCAAGATCCGTACGGATCGCTGGACCCCCATCTGACTGCCGAGGACATCATCGGAGAACCACTGCGCCTCAAAGGTGTTCGGAGCAAGTCTGAACGCGCCAAGGCAGCAGCAGAACTCGTCGATCGCGTTGGCCTGCCCAACTCGGCACTACACCGGCGTCCGGCAGAGTTCTCCGGTGGCCAACGTCAGCGCATCGGAATTGCCCGTGCACTTGCCAGCGGACCCGAGATCCTGGTCTGCGACGAAGCGACCAGCGCTCTCGACGTTTCGGTGCAAGCGCAGGTACTCGCGCTCCTACGTGAAATTCAGACCGATACCGGTCTGACGTACGTTTTCATCTCACACAACTTGGGCGTCGTCCGAGAAATCAGCGAGACCGTAGTCGTGATGTCGAAAGGAGCCATCGTCGAATCCGGTTCCACAGAAACAGTTCTCGCCAGTCCGCGCGAGCCGTACACCCGCGCACTACGAGGCGCTGCTCTCGATCCCACCACCATGGTCGGCATCAAACCACGCCACGTGGTGGCAGCCCTGTCCAAGAACTTGCTAGCCAAGCAGACCGAATCACGAGGAGTTGCCTGATGACCGCCCCACTCGAGCTTCCGAAACTGGTGCTCGGCACTATGACCTTCGGAGATACGGTCGACATATCGGGTGCCGGATCGATGCTCGACGCAGCACTAGGCGCCGGTATCTCTCACATCGACACGGCCAACGGCTATGCGGGCGGTGAGTCCGAACGCATGCTGGCAAAGCTCCTCCATGGCCGACGCGATTCCGTCACTCTGGCCACCAAAGCAGGAATGCCACACCCCGATGCCGGTGACAACAGCCCACTCTCGGCAAAGGGACTCCGAGCAAGCATCGAAGGAAGTCTGCGCAGACTCGACTCGGACTACGTCGACCTGTTCTATCTCCATCAGCCGGACCGAACCGTCACGCTGACCGAAACTCTTACCACCGTCGCGGAACTGGTTGCCGAGGGCAAGATCCGCACACTCGGCGTATCCAACTTTGCCGCGTGGCAAATCAGTGAAATCAACTACACCGCAGACACAGTCGGTGCTCCGCGACCGATCGTCGCACAACAGCTCTACAACTTGCTCGCGCGTCGCATCGAAGAAGAATACGCAGAATTCGCGGACGTGACCGGACTGACCACCATGGTCTACAACCCACTCGGTGGGGGCCTGCTCACCGGGCGCCACACCTTCGAGGAAAACCCCGTCGACGGCCGATTCGGCGACTCCCGTCTTGCGTCGATGTACAAGGAGCGATACTGGAACACACAGATCTTCGACGCCATTGCACAACTGACGGCGATCGCGGAACAGTCGGGCATCTCCCTGACCGAGCTTGCGTTGCGCTGGCTGGTCAGCAAGCCCGTCGCCGGATCGCTGCTCCTCGGAGGATCCAAAGTTACGCACCTCGAATCCAATATCGCGGCCATCGGGCGAGGTCCACTCGACGCCTCGACCGTCGAAGAGTGTGACCTAGTCGGTGCCGCCCTACGAGGCCCCATGCCCAACTACAACCGCTGAAACACCCGACCTTCATCAGGAAGAGTTCTTCACTATGTCAGCACAGGAATTCGCCGCACGTATCCGAGGACGCGAACGCATTCTCGGATACTGGTCCGTCATCGACAGTCCGGTCTCGACCGAATGGATTGCGCACGTCGGCTGGGACTACATTGCCCTCGACATGCAGCACGGCCTGATCGGCTATTCGGGGATGGTCGCCGGGCTCACCGCCATCGACTCGTCACCGTCCACTGTCGGGATGGTGCGCGTCGAGGCAAACAATCCGACGCCCATCGGCCGTGCACTCGACGCGGGCGCTGTGGGCGTCATCGTTCCGCTGATCAACAACGCCGAAGAGGCAGCGGCCGCCGTGGCAGCCGCCAAGTATCCGCCTTTCGGCATCCGCTCCTACGGACCCATGCGCTCTCAACTCCGTATCGGCCCCGTTCCCGCCGACGCGAACCGCGACACCGTTGTATTTGCGATGATCGAGACCCCACAGGGTCTGGCGAACGTCGAAGAGATCTGCGCAGTGCCCGGTTTGGACGGCGTGTACGTCGGGCCGTCCGACCTACGAATCGCCGTCGGCGGTAAGCACTCCAACGATCCGGACGTCGCCGAGGAATTCGAAGCAGCGCTCACCCGGGTGCGCGAAGCTGCCGCCGTCAGCGGAGTCGCTGCGGGAATCCACACACCTTCCGGTCAGGTTGCGGCACAACGGCTCGGGGAGGGCTACACGTTCGCGACCGTGGCCTCGGACCTGACACATCTGGCGAACATCTCGGCTCAGCATTTGGATGCCGCCAAGTCCTGATCCGGGTACAAAAATGGCGATGCTCCCGCACTTGGTACGGGAGCATCGCCATTCTCGAACAAACTATCGCTGAATCGCCTTGATCTCGAGGAACTCTTCGAGCCCGAACGTGCCGGCCTCGCGCCCGACGCCCGACTGCTTGTACCCACCGAACGGAGCATTCGTGTTGAAGGCGCCGCCGTTCACCTCGACTTGCCCGGCCCGCAGTTGCCGGGCGACGCGATCCGCGCGATCGGGGTCACCTGACCAAACGCCACCGGCCAGTCCGTACTCGGTGCCGTTGGCGATACGCACTGCGTCGGCCTCGTCTTTGTAGCCCATGATCGAGAGGACCGGTCCGAAGATCTCCTCGCGCGCAATGGTCATGTCTTCGGTCACGTTCGCGAACACCGTCGGACCGACGAAATATCCACTGGCCAGACCAGTTTCGCGACCGTCGACAACCGCGGTGGCACCTTCCGACACACCTTTCTCGATGTATCCGCGAACGCGTCCCAGCTGATTCGCGTTCACCAGAGGACCAAGCACCGAAGTCGGCTGAGTCGGATCACCTACCGGGAAATGAGCGGCGACTGCAGCAGCAATTGCCGCTGCCTCATCCACCTTCTCCGCGGGAACCAACATACGCGTCAGCGCCGAACAGGTCTGGCCCGAATTGATGAAGCACTTTGCGACGCCATCCGTGACAGCCTTTTCGAGATCGGCGTCGTCGAGAATGACATTCGCCGACTTGCCGCCCAGCTCGAGCGAGACCTTCTTGATGGTGTCCGCGGCAACGATGGCCACTCGCTTGCCTGCCCGAGTCGACCCGGTGAAGGAGACCATGTCGACCTCAGGGTGGCCGGCGATGGCTTCACCCACTACCGGGCCGTAGCCACTCACCAGATTGAATACACCTGCAGGCAAACCAATTTCGTCGAAGATGTCAGCGAGAGCGTACGTGATGAGTGGCGCAACCTCGGTGGGCTTGAGAACCACGGTGCAGCCCGCGGCGAGCGCACCGCCGACCTTCAAGACAACTTGGTGGAGCGGGAAGTTCCAGGGAGTGATGGCGCCGACAACACCCGCAGGTTCGCGAACAATCAGCGAATTCCCGACCTCGTGAGCGTCGAAATCATAAGTGCGAGCCAATTCGGCAAATGCATTCAAATTCGCGAGCGGCATTCCGATTTGTACGGGCTTCGCGAATCCGATCGGCATTCCCATATCCTGCGAAACAAGCGCCGCAAGATCATCGGTGCGTTCGGCAATTATCGCCGCGGCCTTGGAAAGATATTCGGCGCGCTCACCGCCGGATAGTGCAGACCAGGCAGGGAACGCCTTTCGTGCTGCCTTCGCGGCCGCGTCGACATCTTCGACAGTGCCTTCGGCGACAGTTCCTATCAGCTCTTCGGTAGCCGGATTGAGAACGTCGATCCGACCGCTGCCAGTGGATTCGATCCAGGCGCCATCAACATAGATTTTGGTGCGGTCGAGAATATCGGTCATCGAAGCCTCCGTAGTCATCACGCGTGCACAGGTGAGGTGGGCCCGATCACACGGGCACCTCTTCCGAGCCTAGCCACGCTCGACGGGTTCCGTGGCGGGTTGGTATCGCGATTGGCGTTCGACTGACGAGACCTGTGGTGAGCGCAGGCTTTTCGCGGATCGTGTGAACGTATCGTTCCCCTCGTCTAGGAGGGTGAGAGTGTCGTTCACTCGATCCCGGACGGGGTGGTGAGCCGGCCGTGCTCTTCTGCTCGTGATGGTGTGAACGGTACGTTCGGTCGATCTGAGGCGACGAACGTACCGTTCACTCGATCAGAGGGTGCCGGCGACGGGATGTTTCGGGGTGTTTTGGGTACGAGAAAGCCCCCCAACCATCACTGGTTGGGGGGCTTCTCAAGTTGTGTTCGGCGGTGTCCTACTCTCCCACACCCTGTCGAGTGCAGTACCATCGGC
>NZ_JASDCV010000055.1:0-12997 GCF_030407755.1 Rhodococcus sp. APC 3903 | reverse complement strand
ATCGCCCGAAAACCCTTCCCCCCGAGAACCTCACGGGAAAACATTTCCACGATCAACAACACCATCCGCGACTGCAACTCGTGTCGGACACGCACCAGATCCAGAACCTCACTCTTGAGGCCCTCGCCATCCAGCTGCCACGCTTCCCGACTGTCCATACTCAAAGTCTAATCGAACATACTTTCGAGATCCAGAGACATAACGGACAGGTTTCAAGAAACATCGAACTCGAGACCGGTTGATATATAACTACTTTCAGAAAATCTCAAAACCTGATCATCGACCACCGAGCGGCAGAACTCCCCCGCCGACGGGATAGGGCGGCAGCGTTCCCACAAGCGTCGGTGTCAATGTGGTCGCAGACGGATCGGCACGACCGAGAGTGAATTTCCGAACTTCGGCACCCGTTCCGTTGCTGCCGCTGACGAGGAGATCCGCGCCGGTAGTCGTGCTCGTCGTGGCCACTCCCACACCCGACCCTGGATCGGTGAACGGGTCGAAAGCTGCAACCTCCCGAAATGCCACGTCCGTCGAATGGTGATCTGGACTCTCGAGGTACATCTCGGGTGCACCGTCGAGCCTGGATCCACTCGAGAAGACGCGGATTGATCCGTCTCCTCCGAGCATGCCTGCCACTATCGACTTTGCGCCGCCCTCGGCGCCGGCCACCCAACCCGTCGACAGAGACACCCCGTCGCGGTAGCCCTGGTCGAAGGCCAAGAACTGTGATGTCGTTACCGGACCATCCGTATGACCTGCGTGTTCATCGGAGTCGCCCTGCGCAGCGGCCGTCGGTTCGTACAGGTCGTAGCGGAACGTCTTGATCAACGGCTCCTCGCCCGCACCGGGTGCTGTCACGATGCTCGCTCGACCGGAGTGACTGTCAACCATTCCGGTTGCGAACGTGACTCCGCTACTCGATCCCGGGTACGGCGAGAACGAACCGAATTCTGCGGGTGCGGACCTCTTGTCCGCCGGAAGGTCGGTGGAGTAAATCTTGACCTGCGACTCCATCCCCGGGCCCGACGCAACGATGATGTTGTCCGCCAATGCGTTTCCGTCGATATCGACGCCGCCGACGTTCACTCCACCGCGGAAACCCACATCGAAGGGCGCAAATCTTGCCAACTCGTCGGCGAACGGCACGCCGCCGACTGCGTTGTACGCCACCACTTCCGGAGCCGAGCCTGCCCCTGTTCCAGCGACCAGATCAAGCACCATGTCTCCGTTCACGTCCGCCATCGCCACACTCGGGGTGCCTTCGAACGACGGGAAGGGCGTCACAGCGGTGATCAGTTTGTCGCCGTTGGCATCGAATATCTGCACCTTGGCGGGCACGCCGGCCGAACCAGGTATCGCGACGGCATACGTCGATACCTCGGGAATCACGTTGACGGTAGCCATCAAACCGTTGTCCTCGTGATTGAGTCGGTGGCAGTGAATCACAAAGGTTCCGGTGTACTCGGTGAACTTCGTTCGCAACGTCACTGACGCAGGCTCGAGAGCATTCTCATTCTCGTCAGTCACCGGAGCAGGCACGTTCACATTGTCGATCCCCCAGGGCTGAACCCCCGTCCTCGTCCCTGCGACGGGATCAACGACTTCCATCACTTGGAAGTCGTTCACGTGAATATGCATCGGGTGTTCGTCGTTGTTGAGGTTCGTGATCTTCCATTCTTCAACGGAATTCAGCCGCGGTTGAATCAGCGGGATGTTGGGGAACGTGTTGTCGGCGAATTCGTAGGTGAAGGCCTTCGGATCGCTGTTGCTGGCCTTCTCGTTTCCGAACCCACCGGACACTGTGAGGTTGCGGGTCACGTCGGGCGTCATCGCTGCTGTATCCACGAACGAGGTGTAGGTATCGAGCTTCTGTCCGAACTCGAAGGGAGTCGTCTTCCCTTCGCCCTCGTCTGGCGTCGCGCGGATCAACTGCTGAGTCGGGAACGTGAAGAATCCGTCCGCGTAACTGATCACCGACGGGTCGACGGTGACGGTTCCGAGTTCGGCGGGCGGATTGTCGGTACCGTTGTTGGTATAGAGAATTCCCGGATTGCTCACCGGTTTCGCACCTTCCAGCGGTGGCATCTCCAGCACCAGATCGCCGGACTCCGGCATCGTCACGGCGATTGCATAGCGCGAGGCCGGCGGAATCACCAGCCTGGTTCCGTCCCCGTCCACGGGTGGCCTGACCTCGTCGAACGGGTTTCCGTCCTGCCCCACGATTGCGAACTTCGGATGGGTGCCGGTTGCGGTTTCCGTCAACGTAACCGGCATGTAGGCAAAGTCGCTGATGTTGGCAAGCACCCAGATCTCGGTCTGCCCCGGCTTCAGTTTCAGCGACGGCTGGAACTGACCGTTCACGGTGTACTGCACATCGCGTTGGTTGTCCGGCAGTGAGGGATCGGCCGGAACACTCGTCGATTCACCCACGAAGCTCTGCAGATTGCCTGGAACGAATTGATTCTGTCCACGATGATTGGCCGGGGACAACGGTCCCGCGTACCAGTTGGTGAAATACTGCGCGCCCTCGGTAGTGTCCGAGAAATTCACCGGAGCAAGGCTCGGACGGTACGTCCCGTCGGCTAATTCCGTACCGGCGGGTGGCGTCAACGTACTGACGAATTGGGGCCAGTTCGCGTCGTTGAGCTGTCGGCCCTTTCCTTTGCGGTCGAATACGAAGTTGTACTGCAGTGCCATATCGCGAATCGGAACGTCGTTTGCCGTCACGACAGGCAAATTTCCGTCCGGCCGGCCGATTTCAAGGAGCCCGGCCAAGCCCATGTACGTCTGCTGGGCGGTGAGGGTGTGCCGGTGACTGTGGTACCAGTAGAGACCGTTCGGCATCGTCCCCGGAATCGCGTAGTCGTACACGTTTCCCTGGCCGGCGGGAATGTTGAGCAACACGTTGTCCGCATTGCCGTCCGGACTCACGTGCACTCCGTGCGTGTGCAGATTCAGCGGAGCCGACGTCAGCGCCGGCGGATAGATCGGCACGTCCCCGCCCGCCGGTGTGAATGCCGGATCGTAGAAGTCCTCGATCGTGAGATCCTGCAAATCGTTGTCGTAATGAATGATCAATCGCTCTCCGGGATTGGCGCGGAGAGTCGGCGCCGGATAGACGTCACTCGCCGAGGTCGATCCGTCCGACGCCGTACCGCGGATGACCTCGTACCCGAAGAGCAGAAAATTCGACACAGGCGCCGAAGCGGTATCGAGCGGAATCACTCCCTGATGAGCGGACAAGCGCACCTCGAGAACACCATCTCGGCTACTCAGTTTCACCGGCTCCCGGTAGTCGACGGCGGTTCCGTCCGAGCCGTAGTTCGCGCCCACCTCGGGCGCCGATTCAGCGGACGTACACGCGGCCAACGCCATCGTCATGGACACCACTACTGCTGCGGCTAACGACTTTCCTCGCAGTGCGATCACTGGTTTCCCCGTTCCATGGTGGCGTGAGATACGTCCGATCAGCGCTCATCAGCCTATCGAGAAAACATCGGCTGAACAGTACATTCACGACAAATTGCCCACCTAGTGCCCGCTCGAGCGCTGCACCTTGCAAGCAGTCTCAGCAAACCGATCAGAAATCGAGAAGCACAGCCACTGGGCCCGCAATTACGTTGAAACACATGAACACACCACAGAAGTCCACTTCCGACCACACGTCGTCAATCCACACATCAGCAGGGAGCGCCCAGATGACCACCGCGCAATCCGTGATCCTCGACGTACCCGACCTCGTCGCAGCCGAAGCCTTCTACAACGCTCTCGGCGTCGGAGATCGAATCCAGCTACGCGAATCGAACGAACCGACAACCGGGTTTCGTGGGTACACCCTTTCGCTCGTCGTCTCCCAACCGAACATCGTCGACGCTTTCGTCGGCGCCGCACTCGCAGCCGGTGCCGCCGTCTTGAAGCCGGTGAAGAAATCCCTCTGGGGATACGGCGGAGTCCTTCAGGCTCCGGACGGTTCGATCTGGAAGATCGCCACGTCGTCGAAGAAGAACAATGAACCCGCCACCCGCACAATCGACAGCCTCGTGCTGCTGCTCGGCGCCGAAGACGTCAAGGCCAGCAAGCAGTTCTACCTCGACCACGGCCTCGAGGTGTCGAAGAGCTTCGGCCGCAAGTACGTCGAATTCACCAGCGCAGCAAACAATGTCACGCTGGCACTGTACGGCCGAGGCGCCCTGGCAAAGGACGCCGGGCTCGCTCCCGAGGGCACCGGATCGCACCGAATCACCATCACCGGTGCGTCCGAACCCTTCGCGGATCCTGACGGTTTCGCCTGGGAAAGCACCAATTCCTGACACAGGTGGTGTCTCGAGAACACGCCCGCCCGACTCAGGACATCCGACGAATCCTCTCCAAGTTGTGCGCCATCAACGGACCAACGGTCTCGAGAGCGGCGGGCGAGGTGATGTCCCAGTGAGTGCACTCGACGGGGTGATTCACGATATCCCCGCTGACATACGCACGCCATGAATCGACTCCACGGTTCAGCCATGGATCATCCAGCGCTGCAGTGAAATACAGCACGTCGCCATCGAAGATCCCCGGCTGGTGAGCCTGCATCAACGTGTCGTTGTGCCGGGCCGCGAAGACAAGCCTGCCGACATCTTCCGAAGTCAACTCGCCCATGGCGTGCGCGAACTCGAGTCCCATGTCCGCGTCGTCGTCAGCGTCCGAACCTTCACCGCCTTCAGCGGCATGGGCGAAGCTGTCCAGCATCACCAACGAATCGACCGACTCGCCCGCTGCCTGCAATAGCACCGCCATCGAGTGTGCGATCACGCCACCGAGCGACCAACCGGCAAGGTGATACGGACCTTCAGGCTGGATTTTTCGAACTTCCTCGAGGTACCTGGCGGCGGTGAACTCGATGGACTCCGGCAGCGGATCCGCGGACGAGACTGCTGGAGTTTGGATCCCGTACATCGGAGTCGCCGAATCGATGTACGGCGCCAAGCCGGCATAGCTCCAGGCCAGGCCGACGATCGGATGGACGAAGAACACAGGCGGCCGATCACCGGTCGTCCGAATCGGGAACACGACGTCCAGCGCGCCGGAAGATTCTTGTCCGGAGTCGACACGAATCGCAATCGACGCCGGAGTCGGCTCGGTCATCAACCACTGCAATGGGATCTCGCGAGCAAACGACATCCGCAGTTTGGTCACTACTCGCATCGCCGACAGTGAGTTGCCACCGAGTTCGAAGAAGTTGTCGTCGGCGCCGACGCCAGCAATCGCGAGGACCTCCGAGAAGGCAGTGGCCACAGCGATTTCCGCAGGCGTGCTCGGCTCCCGATACACAATCTTCGACGCAAAATCAGGGGTCGGCAATGCCTTCTCGTCGACCTTTCCTGTCGGTGTCGTCGGCACCTTGTCGATGAAGACGACAGCGCTAGGGATCATGTGACGTGGCAAGAACTCGGAGACAAAGGCGACGACCTGACTCACCTCCGGCGCAGTCCCCGGCGTCGGCACGACGTACGCGACCAACGCGGTGTCCCCGGACGGTGTCCTCTTGCCGCGGGTCATGGCCACATCCACGTCCGGGTGTGCGTGCAGCGCCGCGTCGATCTCCCCGAGTTCGATGCGATGACCACGAATTTTGACCTGAGTGTCGGTCCTGCCCCGGTACTCGATGGTGAGTTCGGGTGTCCAGGCGGCAATGTCGCCCGTGCGATACAGACGATCACCCGGCCGGCCGTGCGGGTTGGCAACAAACCGGGTTGCCGTGAGCACGGACTGGTCATGGTATCCCCGGGCGAGAGCTGGCCCGGACACGTACAGTTCGCCCGGCGTCCCGATCGGCACCGGGAGCAGTCGCGAGTCGAGGATCAGAGTGTCGAATCCACGCACGGGTGATCCGATCGTGACTGGTTTGCCCGCGACGAGATCACCGACGGTGGAGATGTCGGTTGCCTCGGTAGGCCCGTACCCGTTGAGCATGGTTCGACCACGCTGCCAACGGTTCACCAGTTCGGCAGATACCGCTTCCCCGCCCACACCGAGAACCCGAAGCTCTTCGAGCCCTTCCGGTTCCATCGACGTCAACATCGCCGGAGTGATCAGTGCGTGAGTGACCCGACGTCCGATCATGAACCGAGACAACTCTTCTCCGCCCAGGATGGTAGGCGGTGTGACGACCAGAGTCGCCGCCGCGGAGAGCGCCGACATCATTTCACCCACCGACATGTCGAAGCTCGGCGAGGTGTTGTGCAGGAATCGTGAGTGCGAGTCGACGCGATAGTGCTCACGACGCTCGGCGGCAAGATTCGCGAGACCACCATGCGTGACCACGACGCCCTTCGGTTTGCCCGTGGATCCGGACGTGTAGATCATGTAGGCCGGATTGTCGATGCGAGCCGCTCCCGCGATACTCGACTCGGGTAGCTCTTGGATCGCGGTTTCGAGTGCGTCCAGATCGAGCCAGCGCACCGAATCGGGAAGTTGATTCCCACCTCGGCTGATGCCGATGACAGCACCGGAGTCTGTGATCATGTGTTCGATCCGCTCAACCGGATAGTCAGGATCGACGGGCAAGTAGGCGGCGCCGGTCTTCGTCACTGCCCACACCGACATCACGGACGCTGCCGATCGCCGGAGTGCCACTGCTACAAAGGTTTCCGGACCGACTCCGTGATCGAGCAGGATGGAAGCAAGGCGGTTCGACCAGGCGTCCGCTTCACGGTATGTCCACGCACGCCCGTCGGCCCAGATCGCGATTCCGTCGGGGTTCTGTGTGACGGCGGAAGCGATGAGGTCAGCCAGGGTTGCGCTGGGCGCAGCCGGCAGGCCCGATACCGGGACAAGCAGGCGACGCTCGTCGGGCCCCAGAACATCCAGGATTCCGGCAGCGGTGTCCGGCAACTCCACGAATGCACGCAGGATCCGAAGCATCCTCTCGCGCAGAACCTCGATCGTCGGCGCATCGAAGACATCCTGCTGATACTTGAGCGTGAATGAGATGCCGTCATCAGCGACAACGGTAAGTGTCAACGGATAGTGGGTCGCATCGTCACCGGTGATCGCAGTAACCGTCATGCCGTCGATCGAGCTCGTTGCAGCGATACCTTCCGTATCGACGGGGTACGACTCGAAGACGGTCAACGTGTCGAAGTCAGCGGCATTTCCGACGCTCTTGACGATCTCCGTCAGTCCGAGTTGGTGGTGCTCGAGAAGCGCCGCCTGTTCTGCCTGCAGCCGTGAGAGCAAGGAACGCAAAGACTCCGCGGGGTCGATCGTGACCCGGACGGGCAGCGTGTTGATGAACAGGCCGACCATCGACTCGACATGATCGAGCTCGGGAGGACGACCCGACACGGTTGCACCGAACACGACATCCGTTCGACCCAGCTGGCGCGCCAGCAGAATTCCCCAACCGGCCTGCATCATGGTGTTCAATGTGACGCCGTTGTCGGCGCTGAAGGCACCGAGCTGCTCGGCGAGTTCGGGCTCCACCTGAGTCACAACCGACTCGACGGTGCCGGCACTCGAACCAGCAGACCCTTCCCCGGCGAGCAGGGTCGGCTGCTCGAGCCCGGACAGCGCCTCGGCCCACGCCAACTCGGATTCCGCAGCTTCCCGAAAATTCAACCAGGACAGGTAATTACGATAGGACGCTGCGCGGGGAAGCACCGACTCGTCGCCGTGCGTTGCGTACAGAACCATCAGGTCCTTCATCAGAAGCGGCATCGACCACCCGTCGAGAAGAATGTGGTGCAATGTCACTGCAAGCGCGTGTCGACTGGGATCTCGTGTGATGAGCGTGAACCGAAGCAATGGCGGTGTTGCCAAATCGAAACGCTCGGATCGATCGCGCGCGAGGGTTCGCTCGTAGACAGCTTCGCGCTCACTCGCAGGCTCGGCACCGAGGTCGACCACACGCCACGGGACATCGACCTCACCGAGAACGATTTGCGCGAGTTCGCCGGACAGATCGGCGACAAAGGCGGTCCGTAGGTTGTCGTGACGGTTCAGCAGAGCAGTCACGGCCCGGTTCATTCGTATCGGATCGACAGTTCCTGTCAGCTCCAGAACCATCTGGGTCTGATAAACGTCGGCACTGTTGACGGCGAGCAACGAGTGGAAGGCAAGTCCGTGCTGCAACGGCGACAGTGGCCAAATGTCACTGACCAGCGGATACCGGTCTTCCCAGACATCGATGTCCTCTTGAGAGACCGTCACCAACGGAACGTCGGAAGGCGTCAGGCCTCCCCCAGCACCTCTGCCGACGTGGGAGACCAGGCTCCGCAGCGCGCTCGCCCAGTACTCCGCCAAGCCTCGGACGTCCGCTTCGGTCAGGAGGCGTCCGGCGTAGGAGAACGTCGCGGACAACTCGGCATCACCCGAAATGTCTGTGACTATCGCGTTGATGTCGAGAACTGCGGCGGCAGGCATGTCGGGGTTTCCGGGACCTTCGATGTCACCGACATCCACGGACGGAGTCCACCCCAAATCGGCGAACTCCTCCGGGACGCTGCCGGCAGACACGCGACCGAGGTAGTTGAAACTGATTTGCGGCATGCCGTCCGGCAGTGGTGTACCCGGGTCGCTGCCGGTCATGTCACTGCCGGACATGTCACTGCCGGTCAGATATCGGAGGACCCCGTAGCCGATGCCACGACCGGGCACGGCGAGCAGTTGTTCCTTGACCGACTTCACGGCCCGACCCGCCGCGACGCCGCCGCGCATGGCGTCGTCGATGTCGAGCGCACCGAGTTCGAGGCGCACGGGATAGACGCTGGTGAACCAACCGACGGTACGCGAGAGGTCAGCACCGGGTGCAGTCTGCTCTTCTCGCCCGTGACCTTCCATCTGGATGAGCGTCGATGTGGTGTGCACGCCTCGTTCGCGACGCCACCGAGTGACTGCAAGCGCCAGAGCTGTCAGCAAACCGTCGTTGACGCCGCCACGGAATGCGGCCGGAAGCTCGGTCAGCAGTGCCTGAGTCGTCGACGCGTCGACGCGCACCTCGATGTCGCGGACAGTGGCGACCAGATCGAGCGAGGGGTCGAAGCGCGCCGATCCCAGATCCGGGTCCTCGCCGTCGACGATTGCCCGCCACGTCGGCAGGTCTGCCGTCGCCCCAACTGCACTGTCCTGCAGCGCATGTGCCCAGCGACGCATCGACGTGCCGACAGGTGCCAGCTGCGCCGGCGCACCATTGGAGATCTGTGCCCACGCGGTCATGAAGTCCGGCACCAGGATTCGCCACGACACTCCGTCGACGACCAGATGGTGCATCACGACGAGCAGTCGCCCGGTCGCCTTTTCCGCGTCACCCACCGGCGCGAGCCAGACGCACGCGAACATCACACCGCCGCGCGGATCAAGTTCTCGTCGAGCCAGTTCCACTTGGGATCGTGCCAATTCGGTCAAGCTTTCCGCGCTGTCGACGGCAGCGGGATCGAAGTCGACCTTCCGCACACGTGCGGCCACGTCCACGCTTCCGGGCTCGGCCACGTGCAAAGCTTTGCTGTGCAAGGTCGACCGAAGCATGTCGTGGTGATCGACGACGGCGGCCACCGTGGCGACGATCCCCGCCTGATCGACGCCGACTGGCAGATCCAGTGCGATCGACTGTGAGTAGCGATCGAAGTGATCGGTGCTGCCGAGCACCATGCGCATCACCGGCGTCAGCGGCAACTCTCCGACACCGTTGCCCGGCAGTTCGGCAAGTACCATCTGCGCCGGCGCGTCAGATCGCAAAACGACCTGTGCCAGCGCGGCAACGGTCTTCTGTTCGAAGACGTCTCGTGGGGTCATCACGAGACCACGAGCCTTCGCTCGGGAGACCAGTTGGATGGATGCGATGCTGTCGCCGCCGAGCCCGAAGAACGAATCGTCGACGCTCACCGCCTCGACACCGAGCAGGTCTGCGAACAGCGAAGCGAGGATCTCTTCCGTCTCGGACGCGGGTGCTCGATAGCGCACCTTCGACGCGGAGAACGTCGGAGCGGGAAGAGCCTTGCGGTCGAGCTTTCCGTTCACGGTCACCGGTAGAGCGTCCAGCACGACATACGCGTCGGGCACCATCGGTCGTGGCAGCGCGGACTCCAGATAACGCCTTACGGACTCGGTATCGATCACGCGCCCAGCTTGCGGCACCAGGTATGCCGCCAGCCGCTTGCCCAGTGCAGTCTCGACGACAAGCACCACGGATTGCGCGATCTCGTCGCATTGTGTTGCTACCGTCTCGATTTCACCGAGCTCGATGCGTTGACCTCGGATCTTGACCTGACTGTCGATCCGTCCGCGGTACTCGATGGTGAGATCGGCCGTCCAGGCAGCGATGTCGCCGGTCCGGTACATGCGCTGTCCTGGATCACCGTGGGGATCGGCGATGAATCGTGTTGCGGTGAGAATGTGTTGGTTGTGGTAACCGCGAGCCAAAGCGGGCCCCGCCACGTACAGTTCACCAGGCGTACCGATCGGCACCGGTCGCAGTCGAGTGTCCAGGATCAGGGTCCGGAATCCGCGCACAGGTTTACCGACCGTGACAGGTTGTCCCGCTTCGAGGTCTGCAACTGTGGAGATGTCGGTCGCCTCGGTCGGTCCGTAGCCGTTGAGCATCGTTCGCCCTGGCTGCCAACGATCGACCAGTTCAGCGGATACCGCTTCACCGCCCACACCGAGAACGCGAAGATGTTCGTGGTCGTGGGGGGCGATCGTGCTCAGAACGGCCGGGGTGATCAGAGCGTGGGTGACTCGTTGCGAGTCCAACAACTCGGCCAAGTCGTCACCACCGATCGTGGTCACCGGAACGATCACCAATGTTGCTGCAGCAGAGAGCGCGGAGATCATTTCGCCGACAGCCATGTCGAAGCTGGGTGACGCGGTGTGCAGGAACCGGGCGTCGGACGTGATCTGGTAGTGCTCACGCCGTTCGGCCGCCAAGTTGGCGAGACCGGAATGAGTGACAACCACGCCCTTGGGCTTGCCCGTCGAACCCGACGTGTAGATCATGTACGCCGGATTGTCGATCCGCACCGGCGGCCAGCTCGCGCTCGCCGGGGCTGCCGCCAGTTCTTCGGCGATGTCCTCGAGGACCAACCATTCGACGTCGTCGGGTAGGAACTGACGCTGCTCGGCGATCGTCACACCCAACCGCGCTCGAGAATCTTCGAGAATGTGGTCGATGCGATCGGCCGGATAACTCGGGTCGACCGGCAGATATGCGGCACCCGTCTTGGCAACCGCCCAGACTGCGAGGACGGATTCGAGCGATCGCGGAAGAGCCAGCGCCACAAATGTTTCCGGTGTGATGTCGCGTCGCAGCAGGACGTGAGCGAGGCGGGTCGAGAGTTCGTCGGCCTCGGTATAGGTGACGGCGCGGCCATTCCACAGGAAGGCGATCCCCGTTGGATTCGACGAGACCGCAGCAAAAATCAGCTCGGACAGAGTCGCGGGATGCGCCGCCGTAAGTCCTCGCACCGGCACCAGTAGGTTCTGCTCGTCCCGATTCAGAACGTCGATATCCCCGATTACTCTCGCGGGATCCCGCGTCAGCTGCTCGAGCATCATGACGAATCGGTCGGCGAACGACGCAGCCGTGGAACGGTCGAACAAATCCGTCGCGTAGGTCAGCGAGCCACTCACCGCTACCGACTCGGTGTCTGCGCCGCTGGTTGATTCCGTGGTCTCGAACAACGTCAAGGCAAGATCGAATTGAGCTGGAGTGACGTCGAATTCGACGGCGGACACCCGCAGATCAGGAAGCTCGAACGTGGCGTCTTCGATATACTCGTAGGCAAACGTGACTTGGAACAGCGGTGTGTGAGCCTGTGAGCGAACAGGTTGCAGAGCGTCCACCAGTCTCTCGAAAGGCACATCGACGTTGCCGAACGCACTCAGATCTCGGTCACGCACCTGGTCGACCAACTGCGCGAACGTCAGTGCGGGGTCGGCATCCGTTCGCAGGACGACCGTCCCGACGAACATTCCGATGAGATCCTCGAGAGCCGCTTCGCCTCGTCCGGACACAGGCGTGCCGACGACGATGTCGGTGCTCGCCGACACTCTCGCCAACAGTGCCGCATACGCAGCGTGAATCACCATGAACACACTTGCGTTGTGGTGATCGGCGATCTCACGAACGCGATCCATGATCTCGGACGCGATGTCGAATCGAACCATCGCACCGTTCTGGGTGGCCACAGCCGGTCGCGGTCGATCGGCCGGAAGCTCCAGTAGTTCCGGAATACCGTCCAATGTTGATTTCCAGTAATCGATCTGAGTCGATGCGATGCTCTTCGAGTCCGCCTCGTCACCGAGGAGCGCCCGCTGCCACAGCGCAAAGTCGGCATACTGGATCTCCAGCGGCGCCCAGAAGGGGGCCTGGCCGGTCAACCGTGCCGAGTAGGCGATCATGACGTCGCGAGCCAACGGCGTCATGGACACGCCGTCCGCACTGATGTGATGCACCGACATCACCAGTACATGCTCGAATTCCTCGACGCGGTACAACTTCACGCGAATCGGCACGGAAGCCGTGACGTCGAAACCTTCGGACATGACCTCGAGTATGCGAGTGTCGAGGTCGCCACGGTCGACGTCGATCGGGCTCAGATCGAACTCGACGTCCTCGGGTGTCAGGATCACCTGGACGGGGCCGTCGCCGTTGTCGGGGAACACTGTTCGCAGCGACTCATGGCGCGTCAGAACATCACCGAAGGCGCGGCGAAGCGCCGGAACGTCAACGGTGCCGGCGAGTCGGATGGCCAACGGGATGTTGTATGCCGCAGATTCGACATCGTACTGATTGAGGAACCACATCCGATTCTGTGCAAGTGAAAGCGGGATCCGCTCCGGGCGTGTCTGGATCTCGAGGGCAGGCCTGTCGGCACGCTCTGCATTGTCCAGTGCTATAGCAAGTTCCGCCACAGAAGGGTGATCGAACAACGTGCGAAGCGGCAACGCGGTACCGGCGTGTTGGTTGATGCGGCTGACAAGTCTGGTCGCATTGAGCGAATTACCACCCAACTCGAAG
>NZ_JASDCV010000054.1:0-13500 GCF_030407755.1 Rhodococcus sp. APC 3903 | reverse complement strand
GGAACACCGCAACCTCGAACACCGGCTCCGGCAACAACTTCCGATCCAACTTCCCAGACGAGTTCAGAGGCAACTCGTCCAAGACCATGATCGCGTTCGGAATCATGTAGACAGGTAGCGATTCAGGAAGCGCATTCCTCAAGACTTCTACGTCGATCACAGAATCCGGGACCGCGATCACATATGCGACCAGCTGATCGCCCATATCGGTGGATGCCACAGTGACCACACACTGAGCTACCGTCGAATGCGCCAGCAGAGCTGACTCGATCTCACCCAGTTCGATCCTCTGACCACGGAATTTGACCTGAAAATCGGTACGCCCGACATACTCGAGTTCGCCTGCGGTGTTCCACCACACCAGGTCCCCGGTGCGATACATCCGACTGCCACCGGGATTGATTTCACCGTTCGTGTCGCTCGCCTCCACAAATGGGTTCGCGACAAAACGATCACTGGTGAGATCGGGTCGCGCGACGTAACCGCGCGCCAGTTGATCACCGGCCAGATACAGCTCACCCGCAACGCCTACCGGCACCGGCTGCAACCGACTGTCCAACACGTAGACCTGCGAGTTCCACCCGGGCACCCCGATCGGAATCCCTGTTGATTCCGATCCATCGACCTCGTAGTAGGTGATCGAGACCGCAGCCTCGGTTGGGCCGTACACATTGTGCAGGCTTGCAGACGAAACCTGAGCGAATGCACGTACCGTCTCCACCGGCAACGCCTCACCGATCACGAAGACGTCCCTCAGCGACACCAACGCGTGCTCTGGAACCGAAGCCGCGAATACGGTCAACATCGACGGAACGAAGTCCGTCAGCGTCACCCGATGATCTTCGATCAGACCAGCCAGATACGCGGGATCTCGATGTCCGTCGTGAGATGCCAGCACCACTCTCGTACCGGACAGAAGCGCGGTGAAGTATCCCCACAACGAGACGTCGAATGTCGTTGCAGTCTTTTGCAGATAGACGTCTTCTGTGCCGATGGCGTACTGATCCTGCATCCACAGGACCTGGTTCACGATGGCGTGATGCGAGACCGCAACGCCCTTGGGCTTGCCCGTGGAACCCGAGGTGAAGATCACGTAGGCGGCATTCACATCACGCAGTCGACCACGACGATCAGCATCGGAAACGACGGAAGGCGAATAGCTCGAGAGGTCAGCAGCATCGATCAACAGCACGTCGGCGCCGTTCGGCGCTACGAAAGCATCCCTCGTCGTCGACAGCACACAGACTGGATCGGCCGTCGTGAGGATGTGCCCGATCCGCTCGGCGGGGTGATCGGGATCCAATGGCACGTAGGCTCCGCCCGCGGCGATCACCGCGTACATACCCACTACGAGATCGAGCGACCGACGCATCGCCAAGGCCACCAACGACTCGGGCCCGACACCATCGTCTATCAGCTTGCGTGCCAATTTGTTCACACGATCGGACACCTCGCCATAGGTCAGCGACTGGCCGTCGAACACCACGGCAACAGCATCGGGTGCCAACGCAACGCGAGTGTCGAACAGCGAAGCCAATGTCTCACTGTACCCGACGTCACGTGCGGTGGAGTTGCGCGCAGTCAACAGCGACTCGCGCTCGGTCTCCTCCAACAGATCGATGTCACCCACAGTGATCGACGGATCCACGACCACCTGCTCGAGGATCCTGATGAACCGATCGGCGAATCCACGAATCGTCGACTCGTCGAACAGATCTGTGGCGTATGCGAACTCGGCGAACATGCCGTCTTCGAGCGCATCTTCGACACGGGGAGCGAGAGTAAGTTGAAGATCGAATTTCGCGATACCGGCATCGAACTCGAGGCCCGACACCTCCAACCCCGAAAGCTCCAACGCATCCTGGGACATGTTCTGGAAGAACAACGCGACCTGGAACAGCGGGTGATGTGCCTGCGATCGGGTGGGGTCCAGTACCTCGACCAATCGTTCGAACGGAACATCGCCGTTGCCGAGCGCCTGAAGGTCCGTCCTCCGCGTTGCCGAGACGAGCGCACTGAACGGACTGGCGAGGTCAACAGGAGTCCGCAGGACCAGCGTATTCACGAACATACCGATCACATCGTCGAGCGCCTTTTCGCCTCGCCCTGCAACCGGAGTACCGATCACGATGTCACTGGTACCGGACAACCTTGCGAGAAGCACGGCGAGGGCCGAATGCATCACCATGAACAGCGACGCGTTCCGCTCGCGTGCGAGTGAGTCCAAGCTCGACCGAATCTCTTCGCTGACGGAGAAGCGATACGTAGCGCCACCATTCGAGGCGACGACCGGGCGGGATCGGTCAGTTGGTAACGCAAGCACTTCCGGAGAATCACGGAGGACGGAGCGCCAGTGGTCCAGCTGAGCCGAGATCAAAGAATTCGGGTCGTCCTCGTCGCCGAGGACCTCCCGCTGCCAGAGTGCATAATCGGCGTACTGCACCTCGAGCGGAGTCCAATTCGGAACGCCGTTCGAAACCCGAGCGGCGTAGGCAACCATGACATCCCGAGTCAGCGGACGCATCGAGAACCCGTCCGCTGCGATGTGATGCACAACGAAGGCGAGAACAAATGCGTCCGCCCCCACCTCGAACAACTGCACACGGAACGGTACCGACGTTGTCACATCGAACCCTGCCAGAGCGAGCGTCAGCAGTGCCTCTTCGACCCGAGTTCCGCCCAGAGTGACTGGGGTGAGATCAAAAGATACCTCTGAGGCAGGCAGAATCACCTGCTGACCTTGCCCACTCGCCTCGGGGTAGATCGTCCGTAGCGATTCGTGCCGATCCACCACATCCGATACGGCCAACTGCAGTGCCGACAGGTTCAACTGGCCACTCAAACGCAGCGCAATCGGAATATTGTTGACGGCCGATTCGGGGTCGAAGCGGCTCAGGAACCACATGCGCTGCTGAGCAAGTGACAACGGAATCGTCGTGGGGCGAGGTCCTGCAACTAGTGCCGGAATGTTCCCGGAACTGACGTGTGACGAGATCGCCGCCGCCAGCGACTCTACATTCGAATTTTCGAACAGGACCCTCACGGGGATCGTCGTCTCGAGCGCTCGCCCGAGCCTGGCGACCAATCGTGTGGCTACGAGCGAATTGCCACCCAAAGCAAAGAAATCATCATCCAACCCGACACGCTCGACCCCCAGAACGTCGGCAAAGACGGCCGCTACCGCCAACTCCGTATCAGTCGCGGGTGTTCGATACTCCCGCACCTCGAATACTGGCTCCGGCAACGCCTTCCGATCCAACTTACCGTTCACCGTCAGCGGAAGCTCCTCGAGCACCACCACAGCATCCGGAACCATGTACCCGGTCAAGAACTCGCTCACCCTCGTCGACACAACGGAAGCAGCAAGATCCATGCCAGCCTCGGGGATCACATACCCCACAAGACGATCACCGAGCGCAACATCCGAGCGCACAACCGCCACAGCGCCAGCCACCCCAGGCACACGCAACAACGCAGCCTCGACCTCGCCGAGTTCAATCCGGAACCCACGCAACTGAATCTGCGAATCACTTCGGCCCGCATACTCGAGCACCCCGTCGGCATTCCACCGCGCAATATCACCTGTCCGGTACATCTGATCACCGGAACCGCTGCGTCCGAACGGGTTCGCAACAAAACGACCAGCAGTCAGCCCGGGCTGGCCCACATACCCACGCGAAAGCTGTCCACCAGCGACATACATTTCTCCTCGAACACCTACCGGCACAGGGCGAAGCCGATCGTCGAGTACGAACACCGACAACCCGCCAAGGCCACGGCCGATCACCGAACCGGTCGCCTTCCGAACCATCACCGAGTCGAGTGCCGAGAACGACACATGCACAGTGGTCTCGGTAATCCCGTACATGTTCACCAATCGCGGAGAACTATCGTCATGACGGTCATACCAACGCACCAATTGAGACAAATCCAGCGCCTCACCGCCGAAGATCACATGACGCAACGACAACGAACCGGCCGAATCACCAGCCATCCGATCCGCCTCGGCGAACTGATAGAACGCCGAAGGAGTCTGATTGAGCACCGTCACCCGCTCCCGCACAACCAACTCACGGAACTGCTCCGGCGAGCGAGAAGTCAGGTAATCCACCACCACAACAGTGCCGCCGTACAACAGCGGGCCCCACAACTCCCACACCGAGAAATCGAACGCGTAACTGTGGAACAACGTCCACACGTCCGAACCATCGAAACCGAACCGCGGCTGAGCATTCGCAAACAACTCCACCACATTCCGATGACTGACCGCCACACCCTTCGGCTTCCCAGTCGAACCGGACGTATAGATCACGTAGGCAATATCATCGGCACGCAACGCAGAACGGCGATCACCGTCCGACACCGGCGAACCGTCGTAATTCGCCAAGTCCAACGCCATCACATCAAGAACTGGCACCTCGACATCGACGACATCACCCGCAGCGACGACGCACACAGGACGCGCGTCCCCCAACGTGAAAGCGATACGCTCCGCCGGATACGTCGGATCAATCGGCAGATAGCCACCCCCGGCCTTCACCACAGCCAACAACGTGACAACCAACTCGACCGACCGCGGCAAAATAACCGCCACCAACGACTCCGGACCAACACCCGACTCGATCAGCTTGCGCGCCAACCGATTTGCCGCCGCATCCAGTTCACCGAACGACAACCGGCGATCCTCGAACACCACAGCGGTCGACGAAGCCTCACCCGCAACCCTCGCATCGAACATCGACACCAACGTCGTGCCTGGCTCAACCTCGACACCAGGAACCATCCAAGAATCCAAAACATCCGAACGCTCGGCAGCATCGAGCAAATCGATATCACCGACCACTACCGCGGCATCCGCAGCGATCGCTTCGAGAATCACAGTCAACCGACCGGCAAAAGATTTCACCGACGCCTCGTCGAACAAATCCGTCGCATAAACGAGTGCCACGCTCAGGCCCCCTGACGCAGCAGTCGCGTCGGACTCCCAGATCGTGAACTGCAAGTCGAATTTGGCTGTCGCCGAATCGACATCAAGCCCAGAGATGGTCAATCCCGGTACCTCGAGGCTGCTTTGCGTGCTCTGCCCAAGATTCTGCATAGAGAGCATCACTTGAAACAGCGGATTCCTCGACTGCGATCGCGAGGGATTGAGCACCTCCACCAACCGCTCGAACGGAACGTCCGAGTTACCGAATCCATCGAGATCGATATCTCGTACCCGGGCGATCAAGTCGATGAAAGACATGTTGACGTCAACATCTGTGCGGAGCACGAGCGTATTGACGAACATCCCGATGAGGTCATCGAGAGCTTGATCGCCTCGACCGGCGACCGGAGTGCCGATCGCAATGTCCGAAGTCCCGGACAACCGCGCCAGCAGAATCGCCACGGCACTGTGCAACACCATGAACAGGGATGCGTTGTTGTCCAGCGCAATTCGATTGAGAGCCTGGTGAAGGTCAGGCTCGATCGTGAATGTGTGCCCGGCTCCCCGGTTCGACGCGACGCGCGGGCGCGGGCGGTCCGACGGAAGATCGAGCTGATCGGGGATACCGGCCAACGCGTGGCGCCAGTAGTCGACCTGGCGAGTGATCAGAGAATCCGGGTCGTCCTCACTGCCGAGAACTTCGCGCTGCCACAGTGCAAAGTCGGCGAACTGTACGGGCAGCGGAGCCAGATCATGCGCAATTCCCTGTGTCCGAGACACATAGGACGAAACGATGTCCTTGGTCAACGGTCCCATGGAGAACCCGTCACCGCTGATGTGATGGACGACGAACACGAGGACGAATTCGTCGGCGGTGGGTTGGAAGAGTGCCGCCCGAATCGGAACCTCGGTGGTCACGTCGAACCCCGGGGTAACGAAGTCGGTCACGCGCTCGACGATCGCCGACTCGTCTACCCGTATGGGAGTCAGGTTCGGTACCACGGCTGCAAGGTCGACCAAGCGCTGATATCCGACGCCGTCGACCTCCGGGTACACGGTTCGAAGGATCTCGTGCCGCTCGATCAAATCTTCGAGCGCGCCCTGCAAGGCATCGACATCGAGCGCTCCGCTGAGACGCAGCGCGACCGGAATGTGGTCGACTGCCGATTCTGGTTCGAATCGGTTGAGGAACCACATGCGCTGCTGCGCCAAAGACAGCGGAACCAACTCGGGGCGCTCGCGAGGGATCAGGGGAACGTGAGCCTTGCGGTCTTCTGAGATTTTCGCTTCGTCGATGAAGACGGCAAGTTCTGCGGCGGTGGGTGCGTCGAAGAAGTTGCGCATGTCGATGGAGATGCCGTGTTCGGCATTGATCCGCGCAACCACGCGAGTGGCGAGCAACGAGTTGCCGCCCAGTTCGAAGAAGCCGTCGTCTGCCCCTACCCGATCCTGCCCGAGTAGATCGGCAAAGATCGCGACCACGCCGGCTTCGGTGGGTGTCGCAGGCTCGCGGAACTCGACCGTCTTCGACACGAATTCGGGTGCGGGCAAGGCTTTTCGATCCAGCTTGCCGCTGGCATTGAGCGGAAACTCGTCCAGTTCGACGAACATGGCAGGGACCATGTAGTCGGGTAGCCGTTCACCCAGCGACGACGTCAGAATCTCTGAATCGATGCCCTCGCCGACGATGTACGCGACCAAGTTGTCACCGATCGTTTCGTCCGAATGGACGATCACCACGGCTTGGGAAACACCTTCACAATCGAGCAGTGCCGCCTCGATCTCACCGAGTTCGATGCGCAGACCGCGGAGCTTGACCTGAAAGTCAGTGCGACCGATGTATTCGAGCTGGCGGTTCGCTCCGACGCCGCGCCAACGCACCAGGTCTCCGGTTCGATACATCCGCGATCCGTCGGTAGTGCCCGGCCGAGCCACGAAACGGTCTGCCGTGAGATCGGGACGCGACACGTATCCCCTGGCCAGCTGAATCCCGGCAAGATAGAGCTCTCCTGCCACTCCTGAAGGCGACGGCCGGAGCGCGTCGTCGAGCACCAGGAGTTCGGTGTCTGCCACGGCCGCGCCGATCGGCACGGACACCTGATCTCGCTCACCGGTTTCGTAATAAGTCACGTCGACGGCAGCCTCGGTCGGGCCGTACAGATTGTGGAGTCCAGCACTGCTGACCTCGCGCAGACGTGCCGCGGTTCGAGCCGGCAACGCCTCACCGGAAGCGAACACGTAGCGAAGGGTTTTGACCTGCGCAACAAGGGGTTCGGCGACGAACACGGCGAGCATCGACGGCACGAAGTGCACCGCCGTCACTCCGCGCTCGATCATCGTGCGAGCCACGTACACCGGATCACGATGTCCGTCGGGTTCCGCGATCACCAGCGATGCACCGACCTGCAGCGGCCAGAAGAACTCCCACACGGACACATCGAAAGTGAAGGGCGTCTTCTGCAAGATCACGTCGTCGGCAGTGAATCCGTACTCGGTCTGACGCCATTGCAGGTTCGCGACGATGGCACGGTGAGAGACTGCAACGCCTTTGGGGCGTCCGGTCGATCCGGACGTGAAGATGACATACGCAGTGTTGTCCGCGCGCAGCGGCGCCAACCGGTCGGCGTCGGTGACAGTTGTCTCGGCACGACCCGACAAGTCGAGGGTGTCGACGTCGAGCGTGGGCGTACCGTGCGGCAGCACCACGGCATCGGACGTACGTGTGAGCACAGCCGTGGGCTTCGCGATCTCGAGTACGTAAGCGAGACGGTCGGCAGGATGATCCGGGTCGAGTGGAACGTACGCGCCGCCGGCCTTGACGATCGCGTACATCGAGACGAGGAGATCGATCGATCGACGCATCGCGAGACCGACGAGGCTGTCCGGTCCGACACCTGCCGCGACGAGTTCACGGGCCAGGCGGTTCGCTCGCGCGTCGAACTGCGCGTAAGTGAGCTGCGTTCCGGCGTAATCCAGCGCGAGCGCATCCGGCGTCCGCTCGACCTGCTCGTCGAAGAGTCCGGCTAGGGTCACGTGTGCGTCGGCCTCGGACGCGACCTCGACGATCGAAGTGCCGTCGGCGATGAGCCGGTCGACCACCGCGCCGAGACCGTCGGCCTCGCTGGCGATCAGCTCCGGCAGCACCGTGGAAACGACAACAGGAACCAGGGCATCCGCCCCCAATGCCCCACCCATCGCGGTGTCGAGAGTGACCAACTCGTCATTGAGTCGTCCGTAGCTGATTTCGGTTCCACCGTGGCTCAGGGCCACACGATCAGGATCTACCGCCGCAACTGCAGCTACCAACTTCGGCAGATCTTCGATCGTCAGCGACTGCGGTCCCGGAATACCGACGGACATCTACACTTCCTCCAACTGACTTTCGTGAAGTGCGCCCCGGCCGAGCACAGCGTTCTGCTCGGCCGGAGGCGTTCACTGGGCAAATACTGAATGTTACCCGGCCGTACCCCCACGGCCCGCTGACACCGACTGTGCGTCAGCTATCACCGAGCTCACAAGTGTGGCGAGACCGTCGACGCCAAGTGCCGGCAGGATGCCCGGAACAAGGCCGGCGAGCGACACCGAAACCAGTGCATCGGGAGCCAGAGCAGCGCCCATGGCGGTACGCATAGCAACGAGTTTGGTCGACAACTCACCGAAGGTGACCGCCTGATCACCGTGGGTGAACGCAATTGCCTCAGGATCGGCGGCCGCCGCCGCGGCTGCCAGTTCGGGCAGATCTGCCGCGGACTTCGGCTCGGCAGCGCTCGCTTCCTCGCGTTCCTGATCGGTCACGATGTCGATCGTACGAATCACGACCCCGGGATCGGTCACCAGTTCTTCGAGCACCCGCCCGAATCGCGCCGCGAAAAGAGCGATGGTCGATTCGTCGAACAGGTCGGTCGCATAGGTGAAACGCATCCTCAGCCCGGACAGCACCCCGGCATCGTCGAATTGCTCGATACCGGTGAGCTGCAGATCGAACATCGCCTGATCGAAACCGCTGTCGACCGCAGAGAGTTCCAGGCCTGGGAGTTGGAACGTACCAAGAGCCATGTTCTGGAATGTGAGCATGACCTGGAAGAGCGGCGAGTATGCGTGAGAGCGCTCTCGCCCCAATTCGTCGACCAACCGCTCGAACGGTACGTCGGCATTGGCGAATGCCGACAAGTCCTTGTCCTTCACGTGCCCCAGAAGGTCGACGAAAGTCGAAGCAGGAGCGATCTCCGTTCGCAGGACCAAGGTGTTGACGAACATCCCGACAAGATCGTCGAGAGCCCGCTCACCTCGACCCGCGATCGGCGTACCGATTGCGATGTCGTTCGATCCACTCATCTTCGCCAGCAGCACGGCCAGGGCAGTGTGAACCACCATGAAGACTGTCGAGTTCTGCTCCCGTGCGATCGTCGCGAGCCGGTCCGTGGTCTCGGAATCGACGGCAAACTCGAATTCCGCACCGCGCATGCTCGCGCGCGCCGGCCGCGGCCGGTCGGTCGGCAGTTCCAGAAGCTCCGGAGTGCCCTTGAGCTCGTTCACCCAGTACGCGAGTTGACGGCCCAGCTGACTGTCCGCGTCCTCCGGCGATCCGAGGACATCACGTTGCCACAGCGTGTAGTCGGCGTACTGCACCTCGAGCGGAGCCCACTCCGGCGTCTCCCCGCCGGTACGTGCGGTGTACGCAACCATGGTGTCTCTGATCAACGGAGCCATCGAGAAGCCGTCACCGCTGATGTGGTGAATGACAACGACGAGGACCCGCTCGGATTCGTCGACCTCGAAGAGACGGATTCGCAACGGAACGGCTGTCGTGACATCGAAGCCCTCGCGAACTGTGTCAGCCACCTGCTCGGCGACCGACGCTTCGTCGGTTGCGATCACTTCCAGTCCCACCGTCGCTGCGGAGCGAGGCAGGATCATCTGAACCGGTCCGTTGCCCTGGTCCGGGTATACCGTCCGGAGCACTTCGTGACGCTCGATCAGATCCGACACCGCGGAGTGAAGTGCGTCGACATCGAGAGCGCCGGACAGCCGGATCGCGACCGGGATGTTGTACGCACCCGAGGTCTTGTCGAACTGATTGAGCACCCACATACGTTGCTGCGCCAACGACAGCGGGATCTCGTGCGGACGCACCTGGGCCACCAACGGTGGGCGGCCACCCGATCCCGCGTGTTCGAGAACCCTCGACGCCAATGCCCCGACAGTCGAGGCCTCGAAGATCACACGGACCGGAATCTGCGCGTCCAACGCCTCACCCAGCCTCGACACGACCTGCGTCGCGACGAGAGAGTTTCCGCCGAGCTCGAAGAAGTCGTCGTCGAGTCCGACCCTCGCCACACCGAGTACGTCAGCGAACACACCCGCCACGATCTCTTCTACGGGGTTGGTCGGCGCACGGAATTCGGTCGCCTCGAATTCGGGGTCGGGCAGGGCTTTGCGATCGACCTTGCCGTTGATGTTGAGCGGTAGTTCGTCCAAGACCATCAATGCCGCCGGCACCATGTAACTCGGCAACTCAGCCACAAGAGTCCGCTTCAAGGTTTCGACATCGATGCTTTCCCCGCTTTGAGGAACGACGTAGCCGACAAGTCGATCACCGGTACGCGCATCCGACTTGGCCACCACCACAGCGGAGTCCACGCTGGCCTGCTTGCGAAGAAGCGCTTCGATCTCACCGAGTTCGATGCGGTAGCCACGGATCTTGACCTGGAAGTCGGCGCGCTCCACGTAGTCGAGTTCGCCGTTCTGCGTCCACCGGACGAGGTCGCCCGTGCGGTACAACCGCGAACCCGCGTCACCGAAGACGTTGGCCACAAATCGTTCCGACGTCAGATCCGCGCGCCCGTGATAGCCGCGAGCAAGCTGGGCACCGGCGAGGTAAAGCTCCCCGGTGACTCCGACGGGGACCGGATGCAAACGCGTGTCGAGCACGAACACCTGCGTGTTCCATTCGGGGGCACCGATCGGCACCGACGTCGTATCGTCCGAACCGACGACGTGCGCTGTCACCGAGACCGCGGCCTCGGTCGGACCGTACAGATTCACCAACTGCGCGTCGCTGAGTTCTGCAAACTCGGTGGCCGTCGCGGCCGGCAACGCTTCACCGATCGCGAGCACCTGACGAAGCGATTCCGGAAGACTATTTTCCGACGCCGACTGCAACATCGCGAGCATCGACGGCACCACGTGGAGCGTCGTGACCTTCTCCCGCGTCATCAGGTCGAGCAGGTAGCTCGGGTCCTTGTGACCTTCAGGTTCGGCGATCACCAGTCGTGCACCGGAAGTCAGTGCCGACCAGAACTCCCAGACCGAGAGGTCGAAGGTTGCCGCCGTCTTGAGCACCATCGCATCGGATCGGTCCAGGCCGTACTGATCGCGCTTCCAGAGAATCTGGTTGACCACCGCCCGATGCGAGATCGCGACGCCCTTCGGCCGCCCCGTCGATCCCGACGTGAAGATCACATAGGCGGTGTTGTCCGCTCGCAGTGGAGCACTGCGATCCCCATCGGTAATCATCGCGTCCGCGTAGGACGCGAGATCGATCGTGTCCATCTCGATCACAGAATCACCGAACGCCGGATTCTTCGCAGTAGTCGAGGTAGTGAGGACGCAGACCGGATCTGCCATGGTCAACACGTACTCGATGCGATCGGCCGGGTGGTTCGGATCGATCGGTACGTATCCACCACCTGCCTTCACCACCGCGTACATGGCGACCAACAGTTCGACCGATCGCTCGATTGCCAACGCGACCAACGACTCAGGACCGACACCGGTTGCAATCAGATGGCGTGCGAGACGGTTGACACGTGCATCGAACTCGGCGTAGGTCAGCGACGTGTTCCCGGCGACCAATGCCAGCGCACCTGGGTTCGAACCGACCTGCTCGTCGAACAGTTCGACCAGAGTGGCTCCCGGGACGGGGTGATCGGTGTCGTTCCAGCGGTTCAGGATCCGGTCGCTCTCGGACGAATCCATCAGCGCGAAGTCGCCTACGGTCAACGACGGATCCGACGCGATCTCCCCGAGCAATCGCACGAATCGATCGGCGAAGTCCTGCACGGTCGACTCGTCGAACAGATCATGCGCGTAGCTGAACATCGACGTGATGCCGGCTGCAGATCCGTTGGCGTCGTAACGATCACTGACGATCAACTGAAGATCGAACTGCGCGACCCCATTGTCGATATCGACACCCTTGACGGTGAGTCCCGGAAGCTCAAGCCCTCCGGTTTCCATGTTCTGGAACAGGAAGCCGACCTGATAGAGCGGATGACGAGCGGTCGAACGCGGAGGGTTGAGCACCTCCACGAGTCGCTCGAACGGAACGTCCGAATGTGCGAACGCTTGAAGGTCGGTCTCCCTGACACGTCCGAGCAGGTCGAGGAACGGCGCACCGCTGTCGATCTGCGTACGGAACACCAAGGTGTTCACGAACATGCCGATGAGATCGTCGAGTGCCCGCTCACCGCGTCCGGCAATGGGCGTACCCACCGCGATGTCCTCGGTTCCGGACAGTCGAGCCAACAGCATCGCGAACGCAGTGTGCGTGAGCATGAACAGCGTCGAATTGTTTGCCCTGGCAAGACCGCTCAGCCGAGCATGCAACTCTGCATCGATATCGAAGTGCAGGTAACCGCCGCGGAAGGACTGCGTCGCGGGGCGCGGCCGGTCAGCTGGAAGTGCAAGCTGATCAGGCAGCCCGGCGAGAGCATCGCTCCAGTACGCAATCTGCTGCGAAGCGATAGATCCCGGGTCTTCCTCACGGCCCAGCACCTCTCGCTGCCACAGGCTGTAGTCGGCGTACTGAACGTCGAGAGGAGCCCAGGACGGTGTGTACCCGGCAACCCGCGAGGCGTATGCGGTCACGACATCTCGAGCGAACGGTGCCATCGAGGAACCGTCGGCGGAAATATGATGAATCGCGACACCGAGTACGTATTCGTCGGAAGCCAACTGGAACAACCGGATACGAATCGGGATCTCGCGTGTGACGTCGAAGCGCGTCGACGCCAGCGCGACCAACTCACCTTCGAGTTCGTCCACGCCGGTCGGTTCTGCGACGATTTCGTCCGACCAACTCGACACGGGCTTGACGACCTGCACCGGACCGTCTCCGATTTCCGGGTAGACGGTTCGAAGTGATTCGTGCCGCCCGATCACATCAGAGATGGCCGCGCTCAGCGCCGAGACATCGAGATCACCCTGAAGGCGCAGCGCCATCGGGATGTTGTATGCAGCAGCGCTCCCGTCGAATCGGTTGAGGAACCACATACGCTGCTGCGCCAACGAAAGCGGAATCCGCTCTGGCCGCTCGACCGCGGTCAGCGCGACTCGCCCACCCGACCCGGTCCGGCTTTCGGCGTGCGCTGCGAGATCCTGCACCGTGGACGCCTCGAACAGAACTCGAACCGAGAGTTCGGTGTCGAGAGCATCGGCGATTCGTTTGATCGTGCGAGTGGCATTGAGGGAGTTGCCGCCGAGCTCGAAGAAATCGTCATCGAGACCCACACGATCAACACCCAACACCTCGGCAAACACCGACGCGACGATCTCCTCCACCGCCGTCACCG
>NZ_JASDCV010000053.1:0-13553 GCF_030407755.1 Rhodococcus sp. APC 3903 | reverse complement strand
AAACCGCGGACGACGCGGGCCCCGTCACAGTCACGGTGACGCCGGCAAGCTGATCCACATCGGATGTGACTCGACATTCGTGAAGGTCTGACTCCCTCGGAAGCAGGGCGATTCTGCTGTGCCACAACGGGTGAGCGGACGAAGGTCATGGCACGTTCTCTTCTTGACTCAAATGCCGGCCGGCCTGAACGGGCGGTCTAAACGGTGACGTCGGAGTAGGGCATATGCTCTGACACCCAAGGAAATACGACTTCCATGAGTAGCAGCACCACCGCGACCAAGAGAACGATCGCCAGCAGGGCCTTCACTGGTCGGGGGCCGGGGAGCGCGCCCCAGAGGTAGCCGTACATTCATTACTCCTGGAATGCCGCGGGAATGGTGCCCGAAGTCTTCGAGATTGTTTCGACGAGAACCGCGTGGACGATCAAGCGTTCGCTGTTCGAGTAGAGCGGATGGCACGTGGTCAGTGTCAACATACTTTCCAGCGTGGCGTCGGACTCGGCCCAAGGGCTTCCGGGCAGCGGGTTGACGACCGCAACATCCCCGGGCACGGTGATGTGCCGCCCGAGGAGATGGGCGTAGTCGCCTTCGGAAACCCGATCGGCTTGCTCGGGATTCAAGCAGGCTTTCGCCGCAGCGCGACGTTCGGGCGAGGCCTGGTCGAGTGGGAGTAACCGGTACGTCATCCACTGGGACTCGGTCTCCACGACGATGGCATCGCATGCATCGAGTCGATCCAGGTGTTGGAAGACTGCGCCGGAACCATTGCGGTGCCCGGCGAGCGCGAAGTTTCCGGCTTCGCCGGGCATCTGCGAGTCCGGGTAGTGGCCGGGGCCGGCCCGCAGGTCCTCGTTGCGTGTGCCCTCGACGATTGCGTACGCGGCGCCGAGTGTGGGGAAATGCACGCGCGCGAATCCCTCGCCGAGCACAGGGATCAGCGGGGGCACCGGCTGACCGTCGATCGCTCCTGGGGCTTCGGGGACTTCGGCCCAGGATTCCTCCAGACTGTTGTTGAGCTCGTCCTGCAGCCGCCCTGAGACGATATTGGTCCAGAACGCCTCATAGATGACGAACAGCAAGATGACGACCCCGGCCGTGAGGAGCAGTTCGCCGATTACCTGGCCTGCGCCCGGCCGCCGATGCCCTGGATCTTTGGTATCGCTCACGGACCGGGGTCTCCTCTTCACAGATCTACCGAGCTAGCTGATGTGTCGAATTGGTGCCGTATCGAACTAGCTGCCCGCGTTGATCGTGGCGCTTCCGGTACCGCCGAGGAGATCGTAAAGGAGTACGGACAGGCGACCGAGGCCGTCGATCGCGGCAGAACCAGTGGTCTCGATGCCTTCGATGACGATCGGGAACGGGAGGAATGACATGGTGTTTCTCCTTCGAGGGGTGGGCCACGGGGGCGGCCGCGAGATAGATACGTCGTGACGGTGAAACAGGGCGGGGGCGACCAGGCGTAGGTCGCCACCCGCCCTGTTTCGGTATTCCTGGTTGGGAGTTACTCCCGGCCGGGTGCACGCTTGCGGTTACGCAGGGTGAGCCATGCGCCACCGCCGATCAGCGCCAGCGCCAGACCGGCGAGCCAGATGACGTTCGCGCCGGTTACCGGCAGGGACGATGACTGGTCCGGTTTGGCCTGAGCAGGATTTCCCGGAGCAGGCGTGCCCGGAGCACCGTTGTGTCCACCACCGTTATTGCCGGGAGTGTTGTTGCCGGGAGTCGACACGTCAGTGCCTGGTCCTCCGGGTACCTCAGAGCCCGGCCACGTCGGGATTTCCCACGGCGGCAGCGGGATCGGGATCGGGATGATGATCAGCCCATTGCTGCTGGTTTTGTTCTCGAGTCCCAGGACCACCGACTTGTTTGCTTCGCCGGTGAGCTTGACGGAAGTTGCGGTCGGTTCGCCGTCGATATTCGAGACGTCCGCCTTGCCTTCCTTGACGCCCCAGATCACTTCACCCCACTTGACGTTGGTGACGTCAGTGTGAGCACCGGTTTCTGTGAAAGTGATGTCGGTGTTCAGCGGGAACTGGACCCGGCCGTCGATGACGGCTGCGTCGCACTGGGCGGTCGGAGTGACTGAAGCGCCCGGTCTGACATCGAGAACACAAGACCGCGCCTCATTGTCGATGTCCGTCCACGTAGCCGTGACCTGGAAGATCGTGGATCCGTCCTTTGCCACCTGGCCGCCCTTGGGGCCGGTCACGATCTTGTCGATATCCACCTCGGTGGTCGGGATCGGGCGGTTGTGGATCTCCACCACAGCCTTCTCACCGGCTACCGCCTTGACGGTGTCGCGGTATTCGGCGTCACCGGCATCCGCGGACACGTAGTAATACGGCCGCGCCCAGTCGATACCGGCCAGGGGCTTGGGGTCGACCTCGGAGAAGGTGATCACGGTGTTCCGCGGCACAACCTCGTCGGACGTCCAGCTCCAGTCGTTTCCGGCATCGAGGGTGATGGTCTGGCCCACTGCCGGGAAATCGGTTCCGGCGGGGAGCGCCGGATCGATTCCGTCGATACGGACTTCGAACTTCGTGCTGTCAGGCAGGTCGGCCTCGGGGGCGCGGACGGGGTTGCCGTCAGCGTCGAGGATGAACTTCGTGAATTCGACCGATCCGAATTTCCACAGCGCCTCGTTCGACAGCGTGATCAGTCGACCGTCGGTCGGGTCGTCGGAGACTATGCCCGTCGCGGTGCCGTCGAGGTTCGAATGCAGCCACGATTCGCCTTCCGGGCTGGTTCCCCAGGAGATGGTGCCCCACTCGACTCCGTCGACATCGGGACGGCCGGTCTCGGTGAAGGTCACCTCGGTGCCGACGGGGAGGTCGACGCCGAGCGGTGTGGTCTGTCCCTGCTTGACGCTCAGCACCTGGGTGCGGTACTCCACACCGTCGCGCCAACGCGCCTCGACCGTGAACTCCACGTCGTCGCCGATGGCCTCGGCGGCCTCACCGCCGACCTGCTTTGCGATGCGCAGAGTGCCGTCGTTGACGTCGACGAAGTTCGACACCTCGATCTTGCGCAGATCCTTGCCGATGGTCACCACGGCTGCGTTGTCCGGATTGATCCTGACATTCCCGGAGTATGCGGGCACGCCATAGGCGAGACCGTCACCGTTTGCCGGAACCAGCTCTGTCAGTGTGACTTCGGTGCCACCGGGCAGGTTCTCGCCGAACGGAACCGCCGTGCCGTCGGACGGAAGAGACAGTGTCTTGCTCTGCGGTTTGTCGTCCGTATCGAGCCAGGTGGCAATCACGTCGAAGCTCGCCGGTACGGCCTTGTCGAACGCCTTCGGGCCCGTGAGTTTCTTGCTCACTTCGAAGGTGCCTTGCGTGATCTTGGCCTCGTTGGTGACGGAGACCGTGTTCGCCGACGCATCGGCGCCGATGGTGAGCATTTTCGGGTTGATCACCGGCTCCGACCAGGTCACGAGGTCGGTGTTCATCGGTTGTACCTCGGTGAAGGTGACTTTCGCTCCGATGGGCAATTTGCCCAGGTCGTAGTGCTGACCGTCCTTCAGAGTGAATTGACGCAACTCGTTGCCGGCGGCGTCGTCACCAAAGGCGATCTCTGCGTTGACGACGAAAGCCTCGAGTCCCGTGCGCGCTCCGTCACCGATGACGGACTTGGTGATCCGCGCCGATCCCAGACTCGCTTTGTTGAGCAGTGTGACACCGACATTGCTCTTCGGTGTGATGGTCACCAGCGCCTCGGTGCGGTCCCCGTTGAGCGTCACACCCTCTGACGGGCGGAACGTCCCTCTCTCGAAATACACACCGTCAACGGTGGGGAGGTTGATCTCGGACAGTCGGATCTGCCAGCCGGTTCCGCGGGGGTTGATCCCACTGACCGGTGTCCCGTCAGCCTTCACCTTGATCTCGTAGGAGCTCACCGGGGCGTCGGTCGCTGGGATTTGCCCGGGGGCGAACTCCTCGACTTTCACGGTGAACTCGGTGTCTTGCGGGAATTTCTCGGAGAAGGGAGCGATCTCCTTCAGCAGCGAGAACGAGCCCCGCGACACACCTTGACCGGTGCCGCCACCGCCCCATTCCTGCTTGACGCTCTGCGACAGCGTCTGCTTGCCGGCATAGGTGAGGGTGTTGGCGTATTCCGTGTCGCGCTGGTCGAGTCCGCCGCTGCTGGTGCACAGGGTGTAGCTGACGAGGTACTTCGTCTGACGGCTGTAACCGTCCGCGTCACGCGGGAGAGTGAGATCGAAACCGCCGTCGGCGCGCGCCACCGAGGTGGCATCGGTGATATCGCGTTTCTTGTTGCCGTCGAAGAAGTCTTGCGCGACGACCTTGAGATTGAGGTTGCTCTTGAGATCGCCGCCGATTTCACACACCGTCATGTTCGGTGAGAACCTGTCGTTGATGACCGCCGGTTCCGTAAGGCCCTCGAGATCGTGTCCGGAGATTTCCACGGTCCAATTGAGGGTGGTGCCTGCCGGCTGCTCCACGCCGCCGACAGTCTGCGACGTGGTGTTGATCGCGCCGTTCTTGCCGCTCGTGAACCCAGGCCCCTCAGTCTTTCCCGTGATCGACGTCTTGTTGACGACCGCCGAGTTGGTGAGATGGTCCTCGGAGTCTGGCACCTCGGTGGTGGTCAGGCAGGTCCGGTACGTGACGTAGTAATACTGCTCTTCGTTGAACGTGTCCGGGTTATCCACAGTGATCGCCGCGGTGAAGGTACTCGCGCCGGCTACTGCGCCGATGGGAGCAATGGTGAATCCTGCGGCAGGAGTGCGGTAGTTGGGTTCGTTCTCCCGACCTGGGAGGTAGTCAGACTTCTCGATGACTACCTGCACGCCCGAGGCACAGACCGCATGGGGGCCGCCGAAGGTGTCGGTGATGTCGATCTTGTGGTTGTTGGCGGCAATGTCGGTGCCCGGAACCACAATCGTCCAGACGGCTTCCATATTGCGCTTACCGCCGTCGAGGTAGCCACCCTTCCAGGGCTCGGTCTGCGGCGCATAGTCCTGTCCCACGCCATCCGAAGCCACCGTGTTGTCACCGATCGTCACGGAGTTGGTGTACTGAGTCCCCTTGAGATCCACCACGCCGCTGGTCGTGCATGAGGTGTACTCGATGCGGTAGAGCTTGTTGCCCTCGAAGGGCGCGCCGTTGTTGATGTTGATGGTGACCTGATCACCCGCGTCGGCTTGAGCGACGGTGACGCCGCCGGGGGTCTCTTTGAGATCGCCCGGGCGACCGGACCACAGCTTCGCGTTGAGCAGGCTGCCTGCACACACCTTCATGTTGTCGGAGAGCTTGTCGCTCAGGGTCACCGAACCGGTGTTGCCTGCGTCCAACTTGGCCAGATCGGCGCCGGGGATGTCGATGGTCCACCGCACTGACTGCTTGTTGTCCTGGAGTTTGCCGGACTTCGTCGACTCGCCGATTACGCGGCCGTCGGTGATGCCGCCCGTGCCGGGCAGGTCGACCGGCGTGACCTTGTTGTTGATCGTGAAATCCACAGTCTCTGACGTGGTGTACTCGACTGCCTTCGTGTAGACGAAGAAATCGCCCTTCACCTCGTCCGGCCGATCCGCCACAGCGTCGGAGAGCACGCAGGTCATGAGATTGGTGGAAGCAGCCAGATCGCATGTGCCCCAAACCGTCCCATCGTCGCCCTCCAGCGCGATCGTCGGGTTGGACTGGAGCTTCAACTCGTCAGGGAATCCGATGGTGAACTGGTCGCCCGGTTGCGGGCTCGCGCTTGACGCGTCCCAGGTGCCCTTCACCGTGACGGAGTCCCCGACCGTGATCTGCTGGTCGTTCTTTCCCTCGACCTGGACGTCGGTGATTTTCACATCGATGCCGGGATTGACTCCGCGTGCGGCCAGTCGCTGCGCCGCCACAGAAGTCGTAGACGGGGGCGCCGTGGTTGTGATCGGCGGTTTCGCAGAAGTGGGTGACTCCGACGTGGAAGTAGGCGGCGCCGTCGTTTTCAGTGGCGCCTCCGTCGTAGTCGCGGGCGGCTTCGTTGTGGTCGGAACTGTGGTGGTCGGACCTGTGGTGGTCGAGGTCCCGATGTCATCTGCTGAGGCAACTTGGACGAATGAGAACGACGATATGACCAGCGCCAGGACCGCAACGATCATCCCCAAAGCTGCCCACCGAGACACCACCCCCTCCCCGGCACGGCGTGGGAAGACACGGTTACGCATGACGAACACCTTTCGTTCAGAACACATGATTTGGGCCCCGTTTCCGGGGCCGTCGAATAGCGAAACGGGACCTTTGAGCAGCTCTGGAGCCTGGATGCGAGCGTTGGTGATTCTCAGGCGTCCTATTGCGGAGCCGAACAGTTGGTAATCGGACCTGGTTGGCGCCAGCGCAGACCGACGGCCGGCTCTGGGTAGGCCAGGAAATTCCAAGAAAGATCGACCGCCGGCATTCCCTAACGCGACGACCTACGAGGTACTAAAGGCTGCGGCCGAGGATCTTTCCTGCGCGATTCATTGCAGTTCGGGCATGAGCACCATCCCGGATAGCAATAGCAACAGTGCGATGGCTCCGAGGGGGAGTCTTCGCGCCGCGTGCTTCGCTGCCGTGACGGTTTTCATGAAATTCCTTTCTTTGGCACAACGTAAAGAAATGTGCGCGGGGCCGTTCGCGAGAAGATGCAAATTCCGCGCAAACAACGCAGAAGGCGCAAACCGGGCGATGCGCAATCAGGAATCTAACACGAGCAAATCGCATAGCTGGACACGCCATGGACGTGCGTCCATGCAAGAAAAACTGCGCTTACCTGGGTATATCTATATTCCGTTGATTTCTTTCAAGTTAACTGGCTGGTTCATCACAATTCGATCTCGACCATCAGTTGCATGCCTGCCTTGGCCCTTGTCGACAATCGGTGAGCGGCCGAGCCGAGTCGGCGCTGCTGTACCGAATGGGCCTTTATGCAGTTCACCGCCCCTTATTTGCTGTCGGAACGACAAGGCGTGGAGCGAATTATCTGTGCACACACGCTCGACATAAATGCAAATCATTTTTCTGTGTATAGGAGGAGGGTGAATTAGGGGGTGAATTCAGTCGCGCGTCATCGAAACCCCTGTTCTGAAAGGATCCAGAGATAGGGGTCACATTAGATTCGTTTTTCTTAGCAGACTGGATTCCGGCCTGAGTTAACCGTCGATAATGCTTCGGGGGCCGACATGGCATTTCGAGACAAAGAATCGCCCAGCTTTTCGTAGAAAGCCTTCGGTACGGTTACCTCAGTCCAGCTGATCACGCGCCGCAGCGACTTTTGGCGACGCTCTTGTGCGCACGGATGAGGCACTGCCTGGGATGTGTGTGGATCTCGGAAAATGCCACGTCGGAGGCTTCTTCGAAGATCTGGAGACCTCGCAAGTTCAGGTCGTTCTCGCGCATTGGGCACGATGAAATGGCTTACTTTTCAAGCGCTTTCGATGCCCGGAGTCAAATGGTGACGGTCGTTGCGTAGTCGCTGACGGCGGATGCGGCCGGTTCGGTCGGTGCGCAGTCGCCACATCCGAGCAACCGCACCGAGTAGCCGCGAGGTCCCAGAGCCGGCGCCTCTCGCGGCTCCCTGGAAACTTCGCGAAATTAGAACTTCGAATCGAGTTCTCGCTCAACCATTCTGACGCAGCTTGTATCAATGGTGCTACGCCCACGGCCGCCAGCAAGGTCCGACTACTCCGGCTGCTGTTACGCCCTGGGATCCGGAGCCCAGAGATTCTGTGGCACTGTGCGGCGGCTCTGCTTAGCGTGTTGCATGCGACTCAGCCGGCAGTGGTGGATTCTTGGCTACCGGCTCGTTGTCGTAGAACTTCGTGAGACGACCTTGTCGCAGGGGAAGGGCTACAACGATTGGTCGGGTCCGGTCAACGAGGCGGGACCGGTCGTCGGTTGGTGCGCGCCGGTGAACCTCTCGACGACGGATACCACGACGATCGCGAGTGCCAGGATTCCAACCGTCCGGGCGAGTGACTTCAGGGTCTTCGGAAGTGCCTTCTTCATGCGAGGCAGATTACTGCGGACGGCACGTAATTTGTGGGCTAGGTTTCGGTCCGTATCGGACTGCTCTGCCCAGCGGCCGCTCGTCCACGCAGTGTGACTATCCGTGAATCAAATCTTGTGGTGCCCCCGGCAGGATTCGAACCTGCGACCAAGAGATTAGAAGGCTCTTGCTCTATCCCCTGAGCTACGGAGGCGCGTGGAACATCATACTCGAGGGTTCGGGATGTGACGCGCGCCGCCCAACTCCGACGCGTTGTCGTAGTCGGTTCGCGAAGGTCCTACCCTTGAGGTATGGCTACACCCGACCTCGCGCCGACAGATTCCCCACCGGAGTCCACACAGCACAGCGGTGCACCCGCTTCGTCGACCGCGATATTCGTGGTCAGTGGACTCATCGCAGGGCTCACCGCAGCCATCGTGGTGGGATTCTCCGCGTCGCAGGCGCTGACTCTTCTGGGTATCCCGGATCCAGGTCCGATCACCACATACGGCCTCCCCGCGATGCGCGCACTGGGGGAGATCGCCGCGGTCATCGCGATCGGGTCACTGCTGCTGGCCGCGTTCTTCGTGCCGCCGCAGAAGTCGGGCGTCCTCGACGTCGACGGCTATCGAGCAGTCCGAACCGCATCACACGCCGCGATCGTGTGGGCAATCTGTTCGTTCATGATGGTGCCCCTGACGCTCTCCGACACGTCGGGTCAGCCGTTCGCCGAAGCGATCAAACCGGCAAACCTCTGGTCGGGACTCGATCAGGTCGAGATCGCCGGCGCCTGGCGCTGGACGGCGATCATCGCGGTTGTTCTGGCGATCCTGGCCCGACTGACACTGCGCTGGTGGTGGACCCCGCTACTGCTGCTGGTCGGTCTTCTCGGACTGATGCCGCTCGCTCTCACCGGTCACTCGTCTTCGGGCGGGTCGCATGACATCGCTACCAACAGCCTGATCCTGCACCTCGTGGCGGCTTCGCTCTGGGCCGGCGGCTTGTTCGCGCTACTGGCACACGCGCGGCGCGGCGGCGATTACACCGACGTAGCGGCTCGACGCTTTTCGACGGTCGCATCCATCTGCTTCGTCGTCATGGGATTCAGCGGCGTCATCAATGCGATTGTCCGTCTGCCTCTCGACGACGTGTTCACCACGACCTACGGACGATTGATCGTCGCCAAAACAGTTGCACTGATCATCCTCGGGTTCTTCGGTTGGGCTCAGCGGAGTCGGGCGCTACCGGCGCTGGCGGAGAACCCGAAGAGTCGCTCTGCCCTGATTCGATTTGCCGGCGCCGAAACGATCGTGATGGCGGCGACCATCGGTCTCGCGATCGGCCTCGGTCGTACCCCGCCGCCTCCGCCGCTGTCGATTCCCTCGATTCCCGAGGTCGAACTCGGTTACAACCTTCCGGACCCGCCGTCGTTCATGGCGTTCGTGACGGACTGGCGATTCGACCTCATGTTCGGCACCGCCGCAATTGCTGCGGCGATTCTGTACGGCATCGGCCTGCGCAAGCTGGCCAAGCGTGGAGACTCCTGGCCCGTCGGCCGAACCATCGCCTGGATGAGCGGTTGCGCGGTGCTCCTGATCGCCACGTCGTCCGGTGTCGGCAAGTACGCGCCGGCAGTCTTCAGCGTTCACATGGGCGCACATATGGCGCTGTCGATGTTGGGCCCAGTCCTGCTGGTTCTGGGTGCGCCGATCACTTTGGCTCTGCGGGCGCTCGATCCGGCGGGCAAGGACGGCGTGCCAGGCATTCGCGAGTGGATTCTGACCGCGCTGCACAGCCCGTTCTCACGATTCATCACCCACCCGATCGTGGCGGCAGTTCTCTTCGTCGGCGGTTTCTACGCGCTGTATCTCGGCGGAATCTACGGCGCGACCGTCGACTCGCACAGCGCTCACCTGCTGATGAACCTGCACTTCATCCTCAGCGGCTATCTCTTCTACTGGGTGGCGATCGGAATAGACCCGTCACCACGCCAATTGCAGCCGGTGACCAAGCTGGCGATGGTCTTCGGCTCACTTCCGTTCCACGCGTTTTTCGGCGTGGCATTGATGAGCACCACCGCCGTCATGGGCGGCGCGTACTTCCGCTCGCTCGGACTCGGTTGGAACAACGACCTGATCGGCGATCAGCAGCTGGGCGGCAGCATCGCGTGGGCGACCGGCGAGATCCCACTCATGGTGGTCATGCTCGCGCTGCTGGTTCAGTGGTCGCGCAGTGACGGAAGGACCGCGCGCCGAACGGACCGTGCGGCCGAGCGTGACCACGACGCCGACCTCGCTGCTCACAACGCCATGTTCGCCGAATTGGCCAGGCGGGACCGCGAGGGGTGGAAACCGCGTGAGGCTGCTGACGCGGAGACTGCAAGCGAGGACTCTGCGGACGAGACACCCAGCGAGAAGAAATCCGACGAATCCTCCACTAGCACTTAGTTCCGACACTGCCCGGGCCGTTTGGCTCGGGCAGTGCTGTTTCTCCACAGCTGTCCCGCCGATGCACAGGTGGAAATCGAAATCCCGAGCCAGGCGTTTGCCGTTCCACAATCGAAACTGCCGACGCAATGATCGGCCCCGCGACAGTTGGCGGGTTCTGGAGTTCGAAGGGGGATCGGACATGTACGAAACGCATGCAACGGTTGTCGGAACCGTCATCACCAATCCGGTGAAGCGGCAGACCACCAATGGCGAAGAGGTGCTGAGCTTTCGGATGGCGAGCAACACGCGTCGCAAAGACGCGGTGACCGGAGAGTGGACGGACGGAGCGACCCTCTATCTCACGGTGAGTTGCTGGCGGCGGTTGGTCACCGGCGTCGGCGCATCCATCATGAAGGGTGATCCGGTCATGGTGGCGGGGGAGTTGCGCACCAACGAGTACACGACCAAAGAGGGTGTGCCTCGTTCTGATCTCGAGCTACGGGCGACTGCGGTAGGCGCGGACCTTGCTCGTTGCATCTCGAAGATCGAGCGTCAGAGCAAGCCGACGTCGGCGGAGAATGTCGAGGACGCAGTCGACACCGTCGCTGCGTGAGGACTCACACCGAAGGTTTCGGGCAGTCGCGGGGCCGAGAGTCGTGCCCCGCGTCCACTCGCTCGAGAAGTTCGGTGAGAGTTGCTCGCTCCGACTCGTCGAGGTCGTCGAACACATCCGAGGATTCGCGTCGTTGAGCTTTCGCGACGTCGGCAGCGAGGGTAGCGCCGGCGTCGGTGAGCTCGAGTAATACAGCTCGCCGATCGTTCGGATCGGGAGTGCGGCGCACCCATCCGGCCTCTTCGAGGGAATCCACGACGTCGGTCGCCGACCGCGGAACGATGCGCAATCGCTCGGCAAGAAACCCGAGTCGAACCGGCTCGCCCACTCGGGTCAGTACTCGCAGCGCTCGGCTTTGCGACGGCGAGAGGCCGAATGGTTCCAGCGCTGCCACTTGGCGTCGCCGGATGAGCCGTGCCACGGACATCACGACGTCGGTGAGTTCGCGCTCTCGGGAATGCATGGCGTCAGTCTAGCGTTGTTGGTGTCAGCCTCATAGTGAGGTAACCTCATCAATATGAAACTAGGGTGAGAAAGCCTCCAGGAGGTAGAACGTGAAACCAGATCACATGCGAAACATCGAACGATCCGCTGTCGAGATCACTCCGGCGGACTCTGTACCGGCAAAGCGCGTACTCGGACTGTTCGCGCCGTATCGAACTCAGATCGCCATCGTCACCGCGGTCATCACACTCAGCGCGATCGTGGCGTTGGGCAGTCCGCTGCTCCTACGCGAAATGCTCGACAAGGCGATCCCGGACAAGAACCTCGGACTCGTCAGCGTTCTGGCCATCGGCATGATCGCCATTGCCGTGATCACGAGCTGTCTCGGCGTGGCGCAGACTTGGATGTCCAACAGCATCGGCCAGAAACTGATGCACCAACTGCGTGTGCGGGTCTACTCGCATCTGCAGAATCAGTCGCTCGGATTCTTCGCTCGAACCCGAACCGGAGAAGTTCAGTCGCGCATTGCCAACGACATCGGCGGTATGCAGTCGGTGGTCACCAACACGGCAACGTCCATCGCGCAGAATGCAACGACCGTGGCAGCCACCATTGTTGCTCTGTTCCTTCTGGATTGGCGGCTTGCCATCTTCTCGCTGGCGATCTTGCCGGTGTTCATCCGTATCGCACGCAAGATCGGTGACGAGCGCCGCAAGATCTCGGGTAAGCGGCAGAAGCTACTCAGTGATCTGTCGGTGCAGGTGGAGGAATCTCTCTCCGTCAGTGGCATTCTCCTCGGCAAGACGACCGGCGCGAAGTCGGCTCTGACGGATCGATTCACCGAGCGTTCAGCGGAAGTCGCGGACGTCGAACTCCGGGCCATGATGGCCGGCAAGTGGCGCATGGCGACCATGTCGATCACCTTCGCAGCCATGCCCGCACTGGTCTACTGGTTCGCCGGTTTCACTCTCGATCACGGCAACACCATCACCGTCGGCACCCTCGTCGCATTCACCACACTGCAGACACAATTGTTCCGCCCCACCATGATGCTGCTCAACACGGGCGTCGAGGTGCAGAGTTCGATGGCACTGTTCAGTCGCGTGTTCGAGTACCTGGATCTGCCGATCGACATCGCGGATCCGGAAGAGTCGAAGAGCTTCGACCGCACCAAGATGTCCGGCGAACTTCGGTTCGACCACGTCGACTTCTCGTATCCAGGAACCGACAGCAAGACTCTCGACAACATCGACCTCACGGTCCCGGCCGGCGGAACCTTGGCGCTGGTCGGCTCCACAGGTTCGGGCAAGACCACCCTCGGATACTTGGCCGCACGTCTGTACGACCCGACTGCGGGATCGGTGAGAATCGACGACATCGATCTGCGGGACCTCGATCTGGCGACGGTCTCCGATCTGGTGGGCGTGGTGTCGCAGGAGACGTACCTCTTCCATACGACGATTCGTGAGAACCTTCGGTTCGCGAAACCCGATGCCACCGACGCCGAGATCGAGCAAGCGGCGCGCATCGCGCAAATCCACGAGTTCATCTCCGGTCTCGACGACGGGTACGACACCATGGTCGGCGAGCGCGGCTACCGATTCTCCGGTGGTGAGAAACAGCGCATCGCGATCGCGCGCACAGTTCTGCGGAATCCGCCGATCCTGGTCCTCGACGAGGCGACGAGCGCCTTGGACAATCGCACTGAACGTGCGCTGCAGGACGCGCTCGACGAGCTGATGGTCGGACGCACCACTCTTGTTGTAGCGCACCGACTCTCGACGGTTCGAGATGCGGATCTCATCGCGGTCCTCGACCAGGGCGTGGTTGTGGAAAAGGGCACCCACGACGAACTTGTGCAACAAGGTGGGCGATACGCACAGTTGCTTGCGGCCTCGGGTAGCGACGCCGTCGAACTCCCGTCGGAACTGCAGACCGTGTGAGTGTAAGAAATGTCGGCCATTTCACTTCCGCAAGTTTCTAGAACGTGTTCTACTTTAATGGTCGTTGATCGACTATCAGTGGAGGCGGAAAGATCATGGGTCAGGTTCTGGACAACATCTCACAGTTCGCCGACGAGATCCGCGCCG
>NZ_JASDCV010000052.1:0-13862 GCF_030407755.1 Rhodococcus sp. APC 3903 | reverse complement strand
CTGAAGTAAAACAAACGAACTCCGGAAAACTCGGGGTACATCAAAGTCTCCGGACTCGCCGGTGCGATTCAGTGTCGGGGCAGTTGAGGCGTAGTACGCAGTACAGCGGGGTGTTGTGGATCGGTGGTGGGCCGCCGGGTGCTGGCCGGGTGTACTTCATGCGGAGTGTTTCGAAGTCCAAACCACGTGGGGTGTCGGTGTTTCTGCCTGATTCGTTGCCGTACTCGAGTTCGGAGGCGACGGTCGTCACGCACACCTGGTTGTCGAGCGGTCCGGGTGATCCGAATCCGACTATTGTCGCCGGGTCGACTGCTCTCGTCTCGGATCCGAGGGATGCTGCGTTGTGCTGGGTGCAGCTTTCTGTGAGTGTGGCCGGGAGTGTGCCTGTCGGTATCGGGTACCGCGTGACTGTCGAAGCTCGCCCAGATTCGATCCGGCGGTCCGGATTACCCAGCTGAACAGTAGTTGAGGATCGGACAGGTGCGGGGCCGGCCTCGGACGGACATGGGTAACAGCTCCAGCGAGTGATGGCGGCATCGAGCACACTCAGCTCCCCGCTTTGCCCGAGCGTGCGTCGCTGTGCCCCGGACGTGGTTGCCGCGAAGTTGCTCTGCCAGAATTAGGAAGATGACCGACAAAAACGGCAAAAGCAAAGATGTGACTGCAGTAGGTTCCCGCGTGCGAATCACGGTGTCAGACTCCGATACCGATGTCAGCGTGACATGCACGGGTGTGGTGATCGAGGACTACGAGGACATGGTCATCGACCGCGGTTCGGTGGGGCGGAACTGGGCTCCGGTGCACAGGTGGGCGATCGCACTCGACGACGGACGACTGATCTTCGCGAACGACGACGACCTGACGTCCGCGGACTAGGGTTCATCGGAAGCCTGTGGCGGAGATGTTGGCACGCCGGCGAAGAAACTGGTTTTCGCAGCGACCGGACCCAGGCTCGAACTTATGCAATATCGTTTCATATCTTGTATGTTTTCATTTTTCGATACAAGGATGATCGAGCAATTCCGAGGCTTTTTGCTGCACGCATCCTGTTGCCATCGTTCTCTTCCAGGCTTTTTACTATCGCCTCTCGTTCCACGTGTTCGAGAATTCCAGAAGCATGAATCGATGACAGGCGAATGGAATCTGGAAGATCTTCTACCTCTATCCTTCCGGAAGGTTTTTTCGACAAGCATTCAGAGAGTGCATGACGGAGTTCAGTTATGTTGCCCGGCCAGGGATACGTGGAGAGCTTTTCGAGGGTTTCACTGCTCATTTCCGAAACACCGTTGCCGGTTATTTCGCTCAGTGTTTGCCGCACAAGGTAAGGGAGGTCGTTTGTGCGGTGTCGGAGTGGTGGGACCTGGATCGATCGGCCGAAAATCCCGTGATGTGATCGATGAAAAGGATTGTCTTCCGAATCAGAGTTTTCCGCTTCTGTCACTATGGCCGCCGCTCCAACGAGATTTCCACGTGAGCTTATGTCGGACAGCACCTTTTTTACAGAAATCATTTCGTCAGTTGTCCACCGTTCCGGATGCCGCAAGATAAGGTACAGGGATTCGTTGCGACCGGAATCGACGTCTGTCTTAACATCGTTCGCATCGAAGCCTGGCTCGAGTTCGATAACAGCGACATCGGGATACACCTCAAAAACCGTTTCCCTGATCAGTTTTTCTTTTCCCGCCCCTCGTTCTCCGACGACAACGACGTTTTCTTTTCGTTCGACCGCATCTCTTATTAAGGATTTGACACTTTTCCATACCGAGGACACTTCGTTGCATGATTCGGAACCAGAATTGTGTCCAGTACCCATCAATGGACCGTTGGTCACATCGAATTGAGGGGCCCTTGCAGCAGCCGTTACGTAAACAGCTACGTCAAGTGTGGTTAAATTTACTATCGACACTCCGACGCCGACAACAGACTTTCCTGATGATATTCGTGTGGTTCGTATTTTTACTATTCGCTGCGGGGAGAGTTCGATCTCTTCCGTCGCCTTTGTCGCTCGTTCCGCGAGATACAGCGCATGTTGGACGATTATTCTCTGCTCGTCGGCGTCGAAGAGCTTCTGCGCTTTGCTGGTAGAGATCAGAACATTCTTTCCTGCCACCAGCAGTGGTGAACGAGTTTTTGCTTCCATTTTCGAGAATGCATTGAAGAGGATGCGTTGGTTCAGTTCTCGATCGTTGAGTAATGCGGTTTCGATTGTCGAGGCGGCGGAACGAACGAAACTGTGTAGCAGTGGGGTCGAGTGCTCGACCAGGCAGGTGAGATCGAGTACACCCTCGATGTGTCCGGAGAGGGGGTCTCGGATCGGAGCGCCGGAACACGAGTATTTTTGGAATCGCTCGTGAAAGTGTGCTGCTCCGACGATATGGACCGAGCGACCTGATTCGAGGACCGTTCCTACTCCGTTGGTTCCGACTTCACTTTCCGCGTAGCTGAAACCTGGAGCCAGCGAGATGGTGTCGACCAGCGCGCCGATCGCAGAGTTGGTGTCCAGTCTGGAGAGCACTCTTCCCTTGTTGTCTGAGACCGCGACGCTGAGCGGCACGTCCTCGGTGTATTCGATGAGCTTTTCGAGTACCGGCTGGGCGTAATGGACCAGGCGTGATGCGATATCGACATCACCGATGTACCGGATATCGCCGCCTTCCGGGGACACTCCGGCGGCTTGTGATCGGAGCCAGGAGGCAGCGACGAACTCGTCCGTCCCTCCTATTAGGGCGTCTCTGTCGCCTAACCTCACGCGCTTTCGGTCGTCACCGTCGGTGTCGTCGACGATCCCCATCATTGTGTCCTCCATGCTGACGACCTGCTACATCGCCACCGTCGCTACGCGCAGGCCCGGTGTGACCCGTGCATTCAGGAAACACCCGGTGGTGGTGGTGTGGAGTGTCCCAAGGTCGGACACTCCACACCCTTGCCCCCGGTGTGATGCTTTCCCGTGTTCGCAATCGAAGTGATGTCCATCACTTTAGTTTCATTCCTTCTCGACAATGCTAGGAGCCTCGATGGAGCGTTTGATCAACATCGACAACGGCGGAACCTTGACCGACATCTGCGTCGGCAGTGGATCCGAGTTCGCATTCACGAAGACACTCACGACCCCGGTCGATCTGTCCCAGTGCCTGTTCGACGGTATGACCAAGGTGTCCTCGGTCATTTACGGCGAACAGAACCTTTCGGGTCTGCTGCATTCGACTCAACACATCAGGTATTCCTCCACCCAGGGCACCAACGCTCTCGTGGAGAGGAAGGGTCCTCGTCTCGGGTTGATCACCGATGATGCTGCCATCGTGGACGAGCTGCGCATCGACGCTGAGTCTGCGTCACTCTTCGACGACTTGGTCGGCCCCCGCACCGCGGTGGTATCCGACAATCTCGACGCCGACGCCTTGACCACGATACTGGTCGCGGAGATCAACAGGTTGACGACAGCGGGTGCGGAACGGCTGATTCTCGCTGCGAAGTCCAAAGACCGTGAGGCACTGTTCAAACGGATCATTCTCGAAAGCTTCCCGAGGCATCTTCTCGGTTCCGTCCCTGTTCTCTTCAGCTGGGAATTCGCCTCCGACGAATTGCGATCACGCCGAATCTGGTCCGGCATCATCAACTCGTTCCTCCACCCCACCGTGGAACGCTTCCTCTACAGCGCCGAACGACGCCTACGCACCTACAAGATCAAGAACCCGCTGCTCATCTACCGTAATGACGGGGCGTCCTCGCGGGTCGCGAAGTCCGTGGCACTCAAGACCTATTCTTCCGGACCGCGCGGAGGGCTCGAAGGCACACGCGCACTGGCCCAAGCGTACGAGCTTCCCCATGTACTCATGATCGACGTAGGCGGAACCACGACCGACGTGGGGACGGTGAAGAACCACGCCATCGCCACCGAACGCCGCGGCCGGATCGCCGGTATTCCCGTCTCCTACGAGCTCAGTGACGTTCAGTCCACAGGAGTGGGTGGCAGTTCCATCATCGCTGTCGAGAACGGGCGGATCGTAGTCGGCCCGGAAAGCGTCGGCGCGGCCCCTGGCCCTGCATGCTTCGGCTTCGGTGGCAAGAAGGCAACCATCACCGACGTCAATTTGCTCTTGGGAGTCCTCGATCCCGACACCTACCTCGACGGTGAAATGTTTCTCGACGCAGAACGGTCCCGCGCCGTGATCAGTGAGAGCATCGCGGAGCCGCTGGGGCTCACTGTCGAGGAAGCACTGATCGAGATGGCATCGGCCTACGCGGCGAAGGTATCGGAATCGTTCGCCGCGTCCGTCGAGAGTCCTGAGACGACAACCGTGGCCGCGTTCGGCGGCGGCGGTCCGATGAGTGCGTGTGATGCCGCGCGTATCGCCGGCGTGCGCCGGGTACTCGTCCCGAGACTGGCCGCGGTGTTCTCCGCGTTCGGCATCAGTTTCTCCGACATCTCCCAGTCCTACGAAACCAACATCACCAACTGCGCGCCCGAGCAGATCGACGCAGCGGTCAACGAATTGCTTTCCCGCGCAACACGAGACATGTTCCAAGAAGGATACGACATCGAAGAGTGCTCGTTGGAGTGGACGTCATTGGTGGAGGACACGGACGGGGTAGTGACGCACACCGAGTTCGAGCGTGATCTCGATGTCAGATCTACCGAGGGAAACAAAACCATCCTCGCACTGAAAGCGACACGGGAACTGCCCCATTCGGTTGTCAAGGGCGGGTCACCCGAGAAGAAGACGCCGGCGGTGTCGACACTGACGCGATCGGTCCGCACCGCCGCCACGCTGGTCGAACAACTACCTGTCTATCTACTCGATCAGCAGATCGCAGGTGCGGTCGCATCCGGTCCGGCCATCGTAGAGGGACAGTTCTTCACCGCCCAGGTACCGACCGGCTGGAACCTGGAGGTCTCCAATTCCGGTGACCTCATCCTGACCGACACGGTGTAGTTCGGGCGCGACGACACCGCCCGAACCGTGACATCGACATTTCTCGACACGAAAGTAGAGAACATCATGCGTATCCCCATGACCGAATATCTCGCAATCGATCTCGACTCCGAGCGGTGGCTCTGCCGGGTCTGCCAGCACGACCTGGGTAATGCTCGGGGAAACTACAAAGAAGGCACCTTGGTCTACGACCGAGACCCCCGCGAGATTCACCCCTCGATTCTCGATCCGGAGAAATACGAGTACACCTTCGCCCCGGATCCGTTGTTCTGCCGCATCCTCGAATTCTATTGCCCGGGCTGCGGCACGCAGATCGAAACCGAGTACACCCCACCCGGACACCCCCCGACCGTCGACATGATCTGGGACATCGACGCGCTCAAGAAGCAGTGGGCCGACCGCGACGGCGATCCGGAAACACTGATCAACTACGGGCCCGGCGAGAACGCCATCTCCGAACCCCGAACCCCGCATTCGCACTCCCATTCACACGCTCAGCGCTGACCCCGGATCGAAGGAGACTTTCATGAAACGCATTTCCGTTGACATCGGTGGAACATTCAGCGACTGCTTCTTTGTCTGGGACGATATCTACGTCGAAGCGAAGGCGCTGACCACTCACCACAACCTGGCCCTCGGATTCAACGAAGCACTCGACTTGGCATGCGCACGCGCCGGTGTCAGCCGCAGCGACGCCCTCCGCGAGGTCGATTCGGTCCGCTACGCCACCACACTGGGCACCAATGCACTCATCGAAGGCAAGGGCCCCAAAGTCGCCGCCCTGGTGACGCACGGATTCGAAGACACGATCCACCTTTCCCGTGGCCGCGGCTACGGTGAGGGCCTCGACGGCGTCAAGCAAGGTGACATGGCGGACGCGCAACGGCCGGATCCTCTGGTACCGCGTCACCTGGTTCGATCCGTGAAGGAACGAGTCGACGCCGTCGGCGAGATCCTGGTTCCACTGATGGTCGACGACGTGCGTGAACAAGTTCGTGAGTTGGTGGACAACGGCGCCGAAGCCATTGTCGTGGCGCTGACCAACGCCACCGAGAACTCCGCCCACGAGCAGCAGATCCTCGAGATCATCCTCGACGAGTACCCCACACACCAGCTCGGTGCGATCCCTGTTCTGCTCAGCAGTCAGGTGTCGGGCCGAAAAGGCGAATACGTTCGGGCGACATCGACAATTGTCGATGCATTCCTCCACGAGACGATGTTCCACGCGCTCAACCAGCTGTCGAGCAATCTGCGTGACTCCGGTTACGAGAAGCCGATGCTGGTCATTCACAATTCCGGCGGCATGGCCCAGCCGAACTCGACCGATGCACTCCAGACCATCCACTCGGGCCCGATCGCGGGAGTCGGTGGGGCACAACACCTGGCGGAAACCACAGGCATCGGTGACGTCGTCTCGATGGACATGGGGGGAACATCGTTCGATATCGGCCTGGTCCCCGAGGGCGGGGTTCGGCACTACGATTTCCAGCCGACCATTGGCCGCTGGCTGGTGTCGGTTCCGATGATCCACCTCAACACACTCGGCGCGGGCGGCGGATCCATCGCTTCTTTCGACCGGATCCACAATTCGGTGAAGATCGGCCCCGAATCGGCAGGTTCGGACCCCGGCCCCGCCTGCTACGACCGCGGCGGCTTGCAGGTCACGGTCACCGACGCCGATTTGGTGCTCGGATACCTAGACCCCGAGAACTACGCTAACGGCTACATCGCGCTCAACAAGAAGCGCTCTGTCTACGCCATCGACGAAAATCTTTCCGACGAACTCGACATGGACGCTGTCGACGTCGCAAAGGTCATCAAGCGCACCGTCGACGAGCAGATGGCCATCGGCATCGAGAAGGAACTGCGCTCACGTGGCGGTCTCGTCGAGGACTACACCATGCTCGCCTACGGCGGCAACGGCCCGCTGCATGCCTGCGGGATCGCAGCCAAGGCCGGAATCAACAAGATTCTCTTCCCCCCGTTCGCATCAGTGTTCTCCGCTCTCGGCGCGGGCAACATGAAGCCCCTGCACATCCACGAACGGAGCGCGTACATCGTGCTCTACGAACCGCGTGAGCGAACCATCTACGACCAGTACGAACAGCTCAACACCTACATCGGCGAACTCGAAGCCAAAGGCGCCGAGGACCTGGTCCGCCAGGGCTACAACCGCAGCGACGTCAAGTACCGACTCGAGATGGACATGCGTTACGGCAACCAGTTGGTCACCACCGCGGTCTCTTTCGACATCAACCGAGTCGACGGTGTCGCCGATGTGCTGTACCTGATCAAAACGTTCGCCGAAATCTTCGGTCAGCGCTACGGCGAGGGCACCCAGGCGCCCGAAGCGGGCGTGCGCGTGCAGACCTTGCGCGTCGCCTCCTACATCGACGGCGACGTGGTCAAGTTCGATTCCATCGACGCCGGCGGTGACCGCGCAATCCCGACACCGGTAGCGACAAGGAAAGTCCACTTCACCGACATCAGCGAGCCTGTTCACACCCCGGTCTACGACGAGAACGCACTCGACCACGCATACGTGATCGCCGGCCCCGCCATTGTGACGACAGAAAGCACCACCTACCTCGTCGAACCGGGCTGGCGACTCGAGCCGACCGTGCAAGGCGCCGTCTGGCTCCTCAAAGACTGACGAGCAGTCGAATCAACCACAGTTTTTTCTAAGGAGCCTGAAAGCATCATGACAATCCTGGACAACGGCACCGGGCCATCCGCCGACCGCGACGGAACCCAGCAACTCAGCGAACAAGAACAGCAGTGGGTCGACAAGTTCATGGACGAGACCACCCTCTTCCTCGGACCCGACCCCGACATCATGCGACACCACCAGATCGCGCCGCGCACAGCGCACGAAAGCTACTGCATGACATCGGATACCGATCCGATCGAAGCCGACCGCATCCGCAAACGTCTCGCCGGCGCACTCGACGAGGCCTTCGAGATGTGCGAAAGCATGGGCGCTGCCCCCGGCGCTAAATGGGCCGACCTCTCCGTCGCCGTCTACACAGCCGAAGGCGACGTCAGCTACCTCTCCAACCGCGGGGTCATCGCCTTCTCCGCAGTGCTGCACCACCCGATTCGCTACATCATGAAGAACTGGAAAGACGAACCGACAGTCGGAATCCGGCCCGGAGACGGCTTCTTCCACAACGATTCCCGGTTCGGCATGGTGCACAACACCGACCAATCGATGCTGGTACCCGTCATGCGAGACGACCGGATCATCGCCTGGGTAGGGGCCACCATCCACGAAGGCGAAAACGGTGCCTGCGAGCCCGGCGGCATGCCGTCCGGCTCCGAAACCCCCTTCGACGACGGGCTGCGCGCCTCACCGATCAAGATCGTCGAAGGCGGGCGACTGCGCCGCGATCTGTTGACGTTCCTCCAGCACTCGACACGCGACCCCAAACTGATGCTCGCCGACATCAAAGTCAAGATGGGCGCCGTCAGCAGAGTGATGGACACCGTCGACCGCCTCATCGACGAAGTCGGCGAAGAAGCATTCGTCTCCACCCTTCGCACCACCGTCGAAAACGTCGAAGCCGAGGTGCGGCGCCGTATTTCGGATCTACCGGACGGAACCGTCACCTTCAACCAGTTCGTCGACTCGACCCTCAAAGAAAACATCTTGATCAAGTTCGCCTGCAAGATCACCATCAAAGGCGACACCATGACCGTCGACCTGACGGGCACAGGGCCGGAGATCCTCAACAGGGCCATCAATTCACCCCTCGGCTCGACAAAATCATTCATGACGCAGGCGATTCTGTCGTACTGGTGGCCGGACCTACCGCGCAGCACCGGTGCCCTCTCCCCCATCGAGGTCATTTCCGAGGAACACACCTGGGCAGACGCCGGATACGACGCACCCGTCGGACAGTCACTCCAAGCTTCGTTCCGCGGATTCTCTGCCCTGCAGACCGCATACGCGAAGCTGCAGTTCTCCTCGCCCACCAAGTACTCGAACGTGATCGCCCCCTGGTTCAACCAGATCAACGACTTTCTGTGGGGCGGAACCACCCAGCACAGCGAGCAGGTCGGCAACCTCTGTGCCGATCTGAACGGAATGGGCGGCGGCGCCAAGGCATTCCGAGACGGCGAAGACGGCGTCGCACCCCTGTTCTGCGCGATGGCCGACATCGCCGAGCAAGAGGTCATGGAAGAAGAGGTCCCGTTCCTGCAGCTGGTCAGCAAGCGACTGGTCACAGACAACCAAGGCTTCGGCAAATACCGAGGCGGCATGGGCTACGAAATGATCGTCGCCTCACGTGGCACCCCCAGCTGGGGATTCATGACAGTCACCTCCGGCTCGAAGTTCTCGTCGGTGAGCGGAATGTTCGGCGGCTACGGATGCCCCACCTATCCGTTGTCGATGGTCAAGAACATCAATATCTACGACATCATCCGCAAAGATCCGTCACAGTTCGACCTGTCCATCGAACGCGTGATGAACGAACAACCCTACGAGGGTGGCAAATACCTGACCGGCCACATGGGACTGCAGTTCGACGTCGCCAAGGAAGGCGAGCTCTACATGATCAGCCAGGGCTCCGGCGGTGGATACGGCGACATCCTCGAGCGAGATCCCGAGCTTGTCATGGCGGATTTGCAGCTCGCGCGGATCTCGGACAAGGTGGCCGGCGAACTGTATGGCGTCGTCTACGAACCCGACACCTTCGTCGTCCGCGAGGAGGACACCACGGCGCTACGCGCACAGATGCGTCAGGACCGCTTGAAGCGGGGCAAGCCGTACAAGGAATTCGTGGCCGAGTTCGTCAAGCCCGAACCTCCGAAAGAGTTGCTGTACTTCGGTTCCTGGGGTGATGACAACGACCAACTGGTCGCCACCCACTGGGGTAAGAGTGAGCCGGAGCGGGTGACCGCGCGGCTCGAGGATCTACCCCTCATCATGATTCCTGACCGCCGCGTGCTCAAGATCGAGGAGCTGAGCAAGCGGGTCCGCGAACTCGAGGCCAAGTGCGGCGAGGAAGTCCAGCACAAGTCCTGACCCTGCCGATACCGCGCGGTGATGCTCCACCGACCCCTGCACCACGTCGGTGTGAGCATCACCGCGCGGTATCGCACCAATCTCTCGAGGAAGACCATCATGTCCGCCAGCCTTCTCACCGCGATCGCCACACCGCCCTCGGGCCGCGCCACAGCACTCCTACTCGATCACCACGAGTACGCCCAATCGGTGTTTCTGCGCAACCGCCCGGCCCCCTGGGACGACCCCACCAGCTACGCCCGCTTCTTCAACCAAGCACAAGGCCTACTCAAACCCGACCTGGCCATCCTTGACCTGAACCACTTCTACACTCATCACCTCGAACAGAACCCCACCCTGCGAGATGCACTGTCCCAGAAGAAAAGAACCGGGTACGCCCTGCGGACCATGCTCGCGGACAAAGCCCTCACCAGTGGCGCTATCGCTCTTGCACAAACACTGACAGCAATGGCGTCAGGACCAGTGGTCCTGCAGATCCCCTCCCCCATGCAGTGGCTACGAGCCACACACCACTATTCGGGTTCTTCCGACGTCGACAGCCTCGATGCTGACGACGCGGAAAACTCGTCGATGTACGTTGCCGATTGGCTCCGCGGATTCGCTGCACTCCCGTTCGCCGCGATACTCCTCGATGACCGACCAAAGGGCTCCTCCGCACCAGTCACGCCGGTCGGGTTCGACGCCTACACCCCGATCGTCAACGTCACCGCGCACTACCGACTGCTCGTCGGCATGCGCGACGCCCACGGTGTAACCCTTCACCAGCAAACCATCCGCGGAAGTGTCCTCCCCGAAAACTACTGGCTCGGAGAACAAACAACACTTCCTCCCGGCGACTTTCACATCACTCAGATCCCCGCCACCGCGATTCCCGAAGTAGTCCTCAACCAACTAGCCCAACTCAAGTGACACAGATCTCATCTGCACCGTGAATCATGTGGCAAGGTACAGACTCAGTTCGCGGAGAACTTCGACTTCCGTGCCCAGTTTTGGCCCCGTTCCGGTGGCCACCCATCCTCGAAAACCGGCAATGATCAGGTAGAAATGGATAACGATACGCACGTCCCGTGCCAACAAACTTTCGAGACGGTGAAGGAGCGCTGGTGACCGACTCCCACCTCACCACACGTCCCTCATCGCGCATTTCGCAATCGCGCCTGACAGAAGGTGAAATCGATCGTGCACTTGCCGCAGCGACCGCCGGTCACCGCATGGCAGGTATGGAACCAACCGCCGCTGACCTCGAAATCGGCCGTAGGCAATTACGCGGAGAAATCACCGGAGACGAAGCCGTGAGCCTTGCCATCGCTGCAGCGCTCACAGCACGAAACCAACGCAAGGAGCAATGCTCATGACCACAGCACGCAAAGTCGTCGACGAGCACGCGGGCGCTCGCAGCATTGAAGAATCTGTGCAGTTCGCCACCGCCGGCGTTCGACTGGCCGGCGGTACCGTCACCGAAGAAAACGAAGCCGCGCCCCGCCGAGTACTCACAGGCGAGAAAACAGCAGAACAAGAGCTGTCCGCGCTGCGCCGCACACTGGGGTACTGACGACCCTTGCCGCCGAAAACTTCACAGTTGTTCCCGGGATGACTACTACATCCCAGGAACAACTGTTCTACGCAACAAGCTGACCAGCACAGCCGAACCGTACGGAACAACAGATCCTGACAAGCTCCGCAGCTACGAAGAAGCTGCCACCCACATACGCATGGGTGAACTAGCCCGACACCGGTCTCCGGAAGGCGCTGTCACGTTGTTGAAGTCGGCAAACTGGGAGAATCGGTGGGGTGGGCACCCCAATGCCGTCGTACAAGCGCCACCACTACCCGGTCGAGATCGTCAACCACTGCGTGTGGTTGTACTTCCGGTTCCAACTCAGCTTCCGTGAAGTCGAGGAGATGACGCTCGAACGCGATGTCGTGGCGAGTTACGAGACGATCCGCCGGTGGTGCGCCAAGTTCGGCCAGGCCTACGCCAACCAGCTGAAACGACGGCGGAGCCGGCCCGGTGAACAAGTGGCACCTCGACGAGATATTCATTCGGATCAACGGCCGGCAATATTATCTGTGGCGCGCGGTCGACCAGGACGGCAACGTACTCGACGTGCTGGTCCAGTCACGCCGAAACGGCAACGCCGCCAAACGATTCTTCCGTAAGCTGCTCAAGGGCTTGCACTATGTGCCGCGGGTGATCGTCACCGACAAGCTCGCCAGCTACCAGGTGGCGCACCGTGAACTGCTGGCCTCGATCGAGCATCGCCAGTCGAAGTACTTGAATAATCGAGCCGAGAACTCGCATCAACCGGCCCGGCAACGAGAACATGCGATGAAACGCTTCACATCACCTGGGCATGCGTAACGGTTTTGTCCGCGTTCGGCGGCATCTCACCGCATTTCCGGCCCACCCGGCACCGGCTCACCGCGCTCGAATGGCGTATCGAGATGGCCGACCGCTTCGCGGTCTGGCAGGAGATCACCGCGACCGATGTCGCCGCCTGAATGTGAGCGGCCCGGCGGTGTCCCGTAACGGAATTCCCCAAACTAGCTGCACCGCTAAACTTTTCAATTAACGTAACAGTGCCCGAAGCGGTGCTCGTGTGTGAACATATTGAATGGGCCGCGGACTTGTTCGTCGACGAACAACGTCGGCCGGTTGTACGAGGAGATCTTGCTGGTCATAGACCAGGTGAAACCTAAGTGACGGCCCGAGAAGGTCACTTCGACGCTCAACTTCAGCGCAGATGACCCGGTACTCGTGACAGCGGACTCACCGCTCTTCTTCATCGACTCGGCATGAATGTCGGTGTCGAGTTCCAGACCGAACACCACCGATGCGTCTGCCGCGATCTCGTTGGTGACAACGAAGCTACTCACCAGGGTTCGATGGTCGTGTCCCTATGTTGTTCTGCGCGTTCATCATCGCGCCTTCCTGTCGGGAACGACCGTGTACCGCCGCTTCCGGCTGGCAGCCGTACTCTCGGCTGCACAGTTGAGCATGTCAAGGTTGTTCGGCCCCAGTGCAGTGCCCCGCGCGAACGGAACCATCCAATCCGCGGCGTCGATTCCGCTCGGCGAAGACCAGTTCGACACCCCGCCAGTGCTCGTGATAGTTGCCGCGTTCTCCCGGTTCATCACCGCGATGCTGCTGCCCATTCGGGTCACAAGGACCTGGTCAGCAGCAGCACCCTCCGCCCGTCCTCTACCCGCCGCCCTGAGGGACGAAGCACTCACCACAACAGGACGAAACACCTCACCCACCAACGCCCGTGACACGTACAGTCGATATGTAAACGTCAGGACACATTTGCCGGCGTCTACCGGCCTCGTCGGTCCCCTGCCTTGTGTGGCCGTCGAGGCTGCCCGCCCCCATTAGCCACCAGCGCACCGCCCGGGGCGATAGACCACGACAACGCACTGGGATCACTCCCGACAGGTGACGAAACAACCCTGCCCGCCCTGTCATTTATCTCACCATTCGAGGAACGTCAGACGCGGCGCCTATCGCACGGAACAAACACGGTTCCCGAAAAATAATCCACCGCAACACTTTCCGGCACACAACATCAGGAACGAATGTGACTCACCGCTAACCACCGAACACAGCAGAGAAACGCTCACCCTCGGTTACGACGCGAATTTTCGTATCCGAAACGACGTATATCTATGACACGGCGCGGCAGAACGGTATACATAACTCGTGCGCCAGCCTTCCCCCGACGACAACGGCCATCCACCTTCCGCTTGCACACTGCCAACCTGCCAACCACACCCGGCCCGGGCAGCAGCAGCGAACCAATGAGCGTCCCCGCCGCGACAACGATCGCACATGTCGAGGACGAAGCCTCGCACGACGACAGCCCCGATACGGTGCTCGATGGACCGATGCTCGATGATCA
>NZ_JASDCV010000051.1:0-17365 GCF_030407755.1 Rhodococcus sp. APC 3903 | reverse complement strand
TTCGATCTCGGATTTCACCTGATCTCGAACCTTGTGAATGGATGATGTTGTGGCAATTCCACGGCCACGGTTTCCAATAGCCGCAAGCTCGACCCTGAAAGACCGATTGCTGTCGCCAAGAATCTCTTCAGACCAGACATGGACAGACTATCCACGAGTACAGCGTCGTGATCGCAAGCTTGGGCGCGGACGCCAACACTGGACCAACGAGTATCGAGAAAATAGTCCTGTGTCACCTCACTGTTCGAAAAGTGTCGACCCGCAGCCGAAAAATAACTCGTTCAGACGGGTCTTGAAAATATCTCGATAACCTTTTACCCTATAGCGATAAAGATCCATAACACCTCTCGACAACGAATTAACGCCTTGCTATGCCCCGGCCGAAAATATTTTCTCACATTTACCGATATGACATTAAGCTAGCATGACGCGCTATGAGTTCGATCGCCGCCATCGCCGTTTCCCGCAATCGGATCCGCACTCTCTCGCGTCCAGAAAAGGACGTCATTGTAAAAGCTGGAAGCCTTGTCTGGACGTTGAATTATCGTTCGTCGTCGGCACGCAGGTTGAGTGCAATTGATGGTCTCGGAGCTGGTTATGAAGCTCCCTCGAGCATGGTTCACAAGTTGTCATAGAGAACTAATCCGAGCGCCCCCGTGCGGGAGAAATTACGAGAACCATGACACCGCTAGTTCGGCGTTGGGTTCGCAAACGCCACAATAACATGAATCGACCCGGTACCCCCATAGGTTAATGCGCATCCACCCCTCCAAATCAATGCCCAACCGCCGATGGCAGATTCTCAACGGCTACTTGTGCGCAATGCTCTGGTTCACCTAATAATGACAGAACTCCCCACAATTGGCAATAGTTTCGTTAATGGCGGCGAAATCGGGATAACAGACTGTCGTGAAGCCCCTACTCATCAGTGAAATGGCAATTAAACTGCACCTATTGTGGGAAATATCCACTTCGTACCGTATGGGAGAGTCAGTGGTCTCCGGCCATTTTGATTGCAAGTTCAACCTCTTGTGAACCAAACGGTGCGTCCGAAATCAATTGCTAACAGGTGGTTACTGAAATCCGCGAAAACCCCGACGTATCCGATATCCTTCGACGCCTCCTCACGGCGCTCCTCCAGGGGCGGGCATCATACGAACAACTAAAGAAGAAATCGAATCCCACCGATTCCGAGCGAAATGGGTTGATATACCCGATAATCACATCTAAAAAATGATGTAGTAGAAGTTCCACTGTGCGAGAATTGGGGTTCCCTTGCACATTTTCCGGGCGCCATCGGAACCACGAAATATCACAATTTACATAAATAGCACATTCAGATCACATGCGACTTTATGGACAAATATTAACCGTTGATAAGCTGAAATTTAGATGGTAAATTTCGATATCGACAAGCATCCACGCTTGCCCCTGAATGAAAGGAGTTTTCTAATGAAACTCAATCTCGCAGCACTTACAAACCTTCTCCGAGTTCTCATGAATGGTTCGTAACCCCGGAGCGAAGACGTTCCATCGTAGATCGAATCAAATGAGACTTTGATTCGATCATGCAAAGATAAAGGGAGGGGGTTACCTCATTGGGCGATGATGGGCCGTATTCCATTGAAGTAACCCCCTTTCCTTGCCGCCTGTAATTTAGTAGCTGACATCGCTCATCCCTCGGCCCCCGCTTTGGCCGAAGTGTCGTGAAATCAGAGTCCACAAAGCCCCGTCGCATCCGTCACCTGCGAGGTCTTCCAGGGCTCGGACTTCAGACCCCTCAATTCACCCTGGCGTTAGAGGGCGTCCGGATACTCGTGAGATTCGCGCAAGTCGTCGAGTCATGAGGCCGATCATGGCGATGTGCACCATGGCTTCGTGGTGGTCGGGTCTAGTTTCGTAGTCGCGGACGCAGCATGTTGCTATGTTTCTTCACTGTGAAAACAGTTGGCCGCTGGGCCGCCGAAGGAACAATTGGATACATTGCGACTGCCGGCGGGCACCGCCGTTGCTGCCGCACCGAAATCCATGCTCTTCTTAGTGCACTCAGTTTCCCCAAAAACTGACTGAGTCCAAGCCCAGGTCCGCAAAGCACGCGGAGCGTGGCCCGGCGACCCGCATTGGGCGCCAGGGGTGGAACCAAGTTGCGTCTTGCAGTTGCTCCAAGAAGTCAGCGAGGTGGGTCACGTTCGCAGTCCAGCGTGAGCTGCCGCCATGAATCAGGGAAGTCGGGTCTGCTGACTGCCTCTATCAGTTGAACTGGTACTAGGTTCATAAACTAGAGTGATACCGACTATTCGTTGAATTTCTTTGACTGATACCGCTGTGGTGCGAGACAGTGGTTGGCATCACATTCGTGCCGACGGAAAGACAGAAACCCAGTGGATATCGCTTCAGTGCCCCTTCCCGACTTCGCGCTAGGAACCGTCTCGCTCGACGGCGGCACACGCGCCGTGTTGCTGTCCGACGGCAAGCTTCTCGTTCTCGATTCGGTTGTGGACCAGCTGGGTTCGGCTGCACCGATCAGTACCCGTGAGGTGCTCGACGCCTGGGATCGGCTTCTGCCGGTCCTGAAGTCGCTCGTCGCATCCGGTGAGGGCGAATGGGTTCCGTTGTCCGACGCGACGGTGCTGGCTCCGGTCGAGCCTCGGCAGATCGTGCAGGCAGGGGCGAACTATCGCACTCACGTCATCGACCTGGCAGTAAAGCACGCGGACATCGCTAATGGTCGAACCGAAGAACAGGTCCGTGCCGAGACCGCCGAGATGATGGACAAGCGTGCGGCAGAGGGTGACCCTTACTTCTTCGTCGGATTGCCATCGGCGGTGACGGGTCCATACGACACCGTCACGCTCCCGGCGGGTACGCACAAGAACGACTGGGAGCTCGAACTCGTCGCCGTCGTCGGAAAGCCTGCCTACCGGCTCTCGCGTGCCGAAGCATTGGATGCCGTCGCGGGCTACACCATCGCCAATGACCTCACCACTCGCGAACTCGTCTTCCGCAAGGACATGCCGGAGATCGGTACCGACTGGCTCCGAGCGAAGAACGCCCCCGGATTCCTTCCGCTCGGACCGTGGATCGTGCCCACAGAGGACGCCGGCGACGTCTCCGAGATGCGCCTGACCCTCGAGCTCGGCGATGAGACCATGCAGGACGAGTCCACCAAGGACATGCTGTTCGACGTCGCGGCGTTGGTCTCCGCCGTCTCGCAGACAGTGCAGCTGTACCCGGGCGATCTCGTCCTGACGGGCAGCCCGGCCGGTAACGGCATGCACTGGGGGCGGTTGCTGCGGGACGGCGACGTCATGATGTCGACCATCACCGGTCTCGGCTACCAGCGCACTCCCGTGGTGGGTGCGTCGTGACCTCGATTCTCGTGATCGGCGGCGGTATCGCAGGATCTGCGGCCGCCATCGCGCTCGCTGCGGGTGGGGCCTCGGTGGATCTCGTCGAAGCGACGCCCCGCGGGTGCGCCGCCGGGTCTGGAATCACGTTGCAAGGCAATGCCCTTCGCGTGCTTCGAGACCTGGGTGTTTTCGACGAGGTTCTCGCACACGGCTACAGTTTCGACACACTCGGCATCCGGGCACCCGACCTCCACGGCACCTTGTTGGTGGAAATGGCCGACGCCCGAACCGGGGGCCCGGATTTGCCGGCAGGCATGGGCATGGAGCGCCCGGTGCTGGCGGGCATCTTGCACGATGCCGCCGAACGCGCCGGAGCGAAGCTCCGATTCGGTGTCGCCGCAACCGGCATCACCCAGAACTGCGACGGGGCGACAATGACATTCTCGGACAACACGTCCCAGCGCTACGACCTCGTGGTCGGTGCGGACGGTGTCCGCTCGTGGACGCGGGAGGCACTCGGAATCGACCTGACGCCCCACCCGACCGGAATGGGAATATGGCGGCTCGTCGGGCCGCGGCCAGAGAGCATTACCCGCACCGATTTGATCTACGGCGGTGCGGGCTACATCGCCGGCTACTGCCCGACCGGCGAGAATTCGCTGTACGCCTACATCGTCGAGGACGCGCAGGACCGCAGTGCGCTCACCCCCGAGGAACGGCTTGCCGTGATGAAGGGCCTGGCGGAGAACTATCACGGGCCGTGGGACGACATCAAAGTGAACTTCGACGACCCGGCGGCGATCAACTACACCTGGTTCGAAACGCATGTCCTCGAAGGCGATTGGCACCGGGGGCGCGTAGTGCTGATCGGGGACGCTGCCCATTGCTGTCCTCCTACCGTCGCTCAGGGCGGCGCCCAGGGCCTGGAAGACGCGATCGTGCTCGCCGAAATGGTGCTCGGCAGTGAGGACCTCGACGGTTTACTGCGTGACGACAGCCTGCTCGACGCGTTTGCTGCGCGCCGACTCCCGCGCGCGCGGGCAGTCGTCGAGGCATCGGTGCAGATCGGTACGTGGATGCTCGAGCACGACGTCGACGCCGATGTCCCCGGACTCATGGGCCGTGTCGCTGACCTCGTCAGTGAGGCGCCGTGAGCGGACAGGTCGTGGACGTGCACGCGCACGCCATCGTGCCGGAGGTCGAAGCTGTGGTCGCCGGCCAGTCGGGGCTCGACGCCCATCGCGCGCTCGACGCGCGACGAAACGGCTCGGCGTCTATTGCGGTGTCCGGAAAGATGTTCGGCTCCCGTATTCCGCAACTGACGCAGATCGACCGTCGTCTGGCCGACATGGATGAGGCGGGTGTCGATGTGCAGGTCGTATCGCCGTCCCCCTCGCAGTACCACTACTGGGCCGATGTCGATCTGGCACGCGCGACCACCTCGAGTGCGAACCGCGGAATCGCTGCGCTGGTAGCGGAGGAGTCGTCGAGACTTGTCGGACTCGGTCTGGTTCCGCTGCAGCATCCCGAAGCAATGGTCGCCGCGCTGGACGATGCAGTACTCACGTGCGGTCTTGCGGGCGTGGAGATCTCGTCGTTCGCGCCCGGCATCGAGTTGTCCGACGAACGGCTCGAACCGTTCTGGGCACGCGCTGCCGAACTGAAGGCCGTGGTATTTCTGCACCCGTTCGGGTGCTCGCTCGACGAGCGTCTCGATCGATTCTACCTGTCCAACACGGTCGGGCAACCTGTGGAGAACGCTGTCGCGTTGTCTCACATCATCTTCTCTGGGGTCCTCGATAGACACCCGACCCTGAAGTTGGTTGCCGCGCACGGCGGGGGATACCTCCCCACGTACTTGGGTCGATCGGACCATGCTTGGGAAGTGCGTCCGGAGGCCCGGCGCTGCGCCGACCGACCGAGCAGTTACCTTCCACGCATCACGTTCGATTCACTCGTGCACGGACCCGCCGCACTTCGATCCTTGGTCGAAGCGGTCGGAGCGGAGTCGGTCGTTCTCGGCTCGGACTATCCGTTCGACATGGGCAACGACGGCCCCGTAGCAGAAGTCCGCGTCGCGGGTTTCACCGATGCTGTCACTCGATCCATACTCGTCGACAACTCGTTTCGGCTCGGTCTGTCGACAGCCACAACAGGAGCATCCGCATGACGGACTACGCATTCACACATCTGCGGCACGTCGACCTCGCCGTTCCCGACTACCGGCAGCAACTCGACTTCTACACCCACCAGTGGGGACTGACTAACGTCGGTACCGACGGTGACGTCACCTACCTCGCGGCGGAAGGTTCGCCCGAGCAGTACGTGGTACGTATTCGCAAGGACTCGGACAAGCGACTCGACCTGGTGTCCTACGGGATGTCCGACGCAGCTTCGGTCGACGGTCTCGCCGAGCGCCTCGCGGTGGGTGGAGTTCAATTGGTCGGAGAACCCGGCATGCTCGAGACGATGGGCGGCGGCTACGGCTTTCGATTCTTCGACGTCGACGGCCGGACCATCGAGGTCTCTGCGGACGTCGCTGTTCGCCGGCATCGCAAAGTGGAGGAGGGTGAATCCATCCCGGTGAAGCTCTCGCACGTGGTGCTGAACTCGCCGAATCCCGAAGCGACAGTTGCTTTCTACGACAAGTGGTTCGGTTTCAAGCTATCTGACACTCTCACGCACCCGCACATGGGCAAGATGATGTGGTTCCTGCGTACCAACGCCCAGCACCACAGCATGGCGGTCGCCAGGGGGCCGCACGTCTCACTCCACCATGCCTCCTTCGAACTCCGCGGGCTCGACGAGTACATGCGGGGAACCGGCCGGATACTGCGCGCCGGCGTCGAGAAGATCTGGGGTCCGGGACGTCACACCGCCGGAAACAACACATTCTCCTACTTCCTCGATCCCAACGGCAACACCATGGAGTACACCACCGAACTCGAGACGCTCGACGAGGACACCTGGCACCCGCACTTGCTCGATTTCACGCAGCCCGATGTGGCCGATCAGTGGGGCACAGCCAATGCGATGAACGAATTCGTCGCCGCCAGATCGTTCAACGACCCGGACAAGGGACTCTTCATTCCGCCTCCGGTGTGATCCGAAAAGAAAGAAAGGTAGGTCAGGTGGATACACACAACGCCCGCACCGAACTCGGCGCACCCGCACGCTCCGAGCTGCTGGCGAACTGGAGGGTCCTCGCGTTCGCGACGGTGGGCGCGGGACTGGGGTTCAGCGCCCTGGGATACACCCTGGGACCGTTGATCGTCCCCATGCAGAACGAATTCGGCTGGGGTAGAGGGCAAATCACCCTCGCGAGCCTGTGGAGCTCGCTCGGAATGGCCGTCGCGCTGCCCTTCGTCGGCCCGCTGCTGGACCGCTACGGCGTCAAGCGCGTCGCCGCGGTCTCGCTGCCGCTGTTCGCGATGACTGTCTTCGCGCTCAGCCGCTTCGGCGGCGGGCTCGCGCTCTTCCTCGTTCTGTACGGAATTACGGGCGTACTGGGCGTCGGAACCTCGGCCGTCACCTATGCCAAGGCCGTCGTCGAACGCTTCGATCGCCGCCGTGGTCTGGCGCTGGGCATCATGGCAACCGGCCTGGGCCTGGCGGGACTCGGGCTACCGCCCCTCATGGCGGCCGTCATCGCGTCGGGAGGTTGGCGGAACGCGTATCTGACGCTCGCACTGCTGGCACTCGTGCCGCTGATCCTTTTGGCGTTCACCAAGTTCGACTCGCCCTCGAAGGGCGCTGGCGTATCGACACTCGTCGACGCCGGCCCTGCCCCCAGCGTCAGGCAGTCACTGGCGACGCGTGAATTCTGGACTCTCGCCGTCTCGTTCTTCCTGCTCGGCTGGGCGCTGCTCAGCATGGTCCCACATTTCATCCCGATGCTCATCGACACCGGTGTCGACCCGGTCAGAGCCGCATTACTCGCCTCGTTCGTCGGCGTCGGAACCGTCGTCGGCCGCCCGATCCTCGGGTGGCTGATCGACCGGTATTACGCCACGCACGTAGCCATTCCGATGTTCGTCGCCGCCGCGCTCGGCTGCGTTCTGCTGCTCGTCGGAGGCGCATCCTTCGCACCTCTGACAGCTCTGCTCATCGGTATCGGTTTCGGCGCGGAGATCGACCTCATGTCCTACCTGAGCTCGAAGTACATTCACCCACTCAACTTCGGAGCGCTCTACAGCTACATCTACAGCGCGTTCATGATCGGCTCCGCCATCGGCCCTGTCGTTGCCGGTTACCTGTTCGACAGCACCGACTCCTACCGCACGGCGCTGGTCATTGCTGCGGCGTTCTTGTGCTCAGGATCGCTCACCCTCTCGTCTCTGCCCCGATACGACCGGGCAGCCCCGCGTACCGCCCCGTGCGAGACCGAAGCACTCCACATGGAAAGGTCCGTATGAAATTCGCAACGTGCATCCACGAGGGCCGGGAGAAGGCCGTCGTAGTGCAGGAGGGCGCGATCCATCCGTTCGAGATCACGATGCGTGAACTCGTCGACGGCGGTCTGGGCAAGGCACTCGAGCGGGGGGCCGCGGCGCTCCGGCAGCCCGGTTTCCCGCTCGACGACGTGGCGCTGTGTGCGCCGTTGCAACCGGCGACCATGCGTGATTTCGTCGCCTTCGAAGAACATGTCGAGGGTGTCCGCCGCAGCATCGACGGGCAGGACGGTGTGGTCGAGGCGTGGTACGAGGCACCCCGGTTCTACTTCACCAACCCGTACACGGTCAACGGTCCCGGCGCCGTCATCCATCCTCCCGCAGCTTGTCACGCGTTGGACTTCGAGTTGGAAGTTGCTGCTGTCGTGGGGAAGTCGGGGTCGAGCCTGTCCGTCGCCGAGGCCACGGACCATATCTTCGGGTACACGATTCTCAACGACTGGTCGGCGCGAGATATTCAGCGCCGGGAGATGCAGGTCAGTCTCGGCCCCGCGAAGGGTAAGGACTTCGCCAATACCCTCGGCCCGTGGATTGTCACCGCGGACGAATTCGACGATCACCGCGGCGGCGACGGCTTCTTCGACGTACTCTGCACAGTCGAGGTCAACGGTGATCGCGTGGGCCACGATTCGTTGGCGAACATGGGATGGACGTTCGAGTCTCTCGTCGCCTATGCCTCACGCGATTCGTGGGTGCACCCAGGCGATGTCCTGGGAAGCGGAACCGTCGGCAACGGGGGATGCCTCGCAGAGTTGTGGGGTCGGCGAGGCGAACAGACACCACCCCCTCTGCAAGCGGGTGACGTTGTCACCCTCACGGTTGAAGGAATCGGCTCGCTGAGCAACACGGTCGGTGAATCACGACCCTCTCCCCACGTGCCGCCCGCGAGACAGATCGACCATGTTTCGGCGAGGCCAGGAGGTGCGCGTGCCTGACCTGTCGGGAAAAACTGTTGTCGTTACCGGCTCGGAAGGCGGAATCGGCTCCGCGATCTGCCGATTCGTCCACGATCGCGGCGGCTTCGTCTTCGGAGCAGACAGTAATTTCGGGTTCGATGTCACGTCCGCACGGGACTGGCACCGTCTGCTCGAAACCATCGAGGGACCGGTCCACGGCCTCGTGAACTGCGCCGGTGTCACCTGGCGCGCGCGGGTCGACGACGTCGAGGCCGAGGATCTTGCCCGCGTTCACGCTGTCAATGTCGGTGGACCACTTCTCGGGATTCAAATCGCCGGGCCGCGAATCCCGACGGGCGGATCCATCGTCAACGTCGGGTCGCTGGCCGCGCTGACTGCTCACTATCCGCTCGCGTACACGGCGAGCAAGTGGTCATTGCGAGGGTTGACCAAAGCTGCGGCCCTGGAACTGGGGCCACGCGGCGTGCGCGTGAACATCGTGCACCCCGGATTCATCGACACCCCGATGACACGATCCGCGCCCACGGTATTCCGCGACGCATCGATCGCCGAGACCCCGATGGGCCGCGCCGGCACACCGGACGAGGTCGCCGGAGTCGTGGCGTTTCTGCTCGGTGACGACGCCTCTTATGTCTCCGGCGCTGAAATCCCCATCGACGGCGGCGCAAGTTCGCACGGCGGAGTGAAGTCGATATCGGACGCTTTGAGCGTCGACAGAAAGGAAACACAATGACCGTCTCCTCCGCTGCCGCAGGGGAACTCAATCGCTCCGACCCCGAAACCGAGATCGCCAAATCGGTTCGCCGTAACTCGAATTGGGGCAGGTGGGGTGACGACGATGTTCGAGGAACGATGAACTACCTCACCGACGAACTACGCGCTGGGGCAGGGGCGCTCATCCGGCGCGGTGTCTCGTTCTCGCTGGCTCAGAGCTTCGACATGGACGGACCGCAGAAGGGATGGCGGCGCCGCACCAACCCCGTGCACACCATGCTCGACACCGGAACGGACGCCGCCGCAGGTATCCAGGGATTCCCGCACGGTCTCGGCGGCGCCGACGACGTGGTCTCGATGCCGCTGCAGTGCTCTACGCAGTGGGACGGTCTCGGGCATATCTTCGACCACGGCAAGGCCTGGAACGGCCGATCGGCAGACAAAGTCGTCACGGCGCTGGGGGACGCCATCACCGGCATCGAGACGGTCGCCAACGGCATCGCAGGACGCGGAGTGCTCCTCGACATCGGCCGACAATTCGGTGAAAACGGTGAACTTCCCGACGGCTTCGCGATCACGACCGAACACATCCGAGAGACGATCGACAAACAAGGCCTCTCGTCCGAGGTCACACGCGGAGATCTGGTGCTGGTGCGCACCGGACAGCTGACCCGCGCGAGACGGGACGGATGGGGAGACTACGCGGGCGGCGCAGCGCCGGGTTTGTCCTTCACCACAGCCGACTGGCTGCACGACAGCGAGATCGCGGCCATCGCCACCGACACGTGGGGGTTCGAAGTGCGCCCCAACGAATTCGACGTCGCCTTCCAGCCTCTCCATCAGGTTGCGATTCCCAATATCGGATTGTTCCTCGGGGAGATGTGGGACCTCGATGCGCTCGCTGCCGACTGCGCCTCGGACCACGTCTACGAGTTCTTTCTCACGGCGTCACCGATCCCAGTGACCGGCGCAGTCGGGGCACCGGTAAACCCGATTGCCGTGAAGTAAGTTTCCGCTACCGTTCCGTTCGGGGTTCGTCTGTAGCCAATTGTGCTGCACGGCTGACAATGTCGCGCAAGAAGATGTGCTCCGGGTCGCGTTCGTAGACGGGATGCCACCACATCGCTTCGACGAGCTCCCCGACATCGACGGGGCACTGCAAGGTCCGTAGCCCGGAATTGAGGGGGAGTAGGTGCACCAATCGTTCCTGAAGCAGTGCGATGCGAGTACTACCCACGACAAGATTGGGGACCGTCAAGAAGTTTTCGGTGATCACTTGCACGCGAGGCTCGATTCCGAGCATGCGCAGCTGACGGTCGGCCGGAGTCGCTGCCGTTTGCCCGTGAAAGACCACCACCCACGGCGAGGTTCTCAAGTCGTCGACAGTCAGCACTTCTCCGATGGTGTCGTTGTCGGTCGAGACGACCACGACCCATCGGTCTCGATACAGATCGGCGTGCGGAAGGTCGGTGACAAATCCGTGGGGGACCAGCATCAAATCCGCTCCTACCAGAGTCTGTTCGGCTCGGGCGACCAAATCCGGGCTGGTAGGGCGAAAGCGCAGTCGCGCCTGCGGTGCGACCTCCGCTAAAAGTCCCGCGATGGTGTCCCCGAGGACCGTGATGCCGTAATCGCTTATCAGGATTGCGAACTCGCGCGTCGCTTCGTCGGGAGAAAATTCAGGCTGCGCGGAAAAGGCGCGTTCGACACCGTCGAGGGCAAGACGGGTGCGTTTGCGGAGTTCAGCTGCCAGTGGGGTGAGATGGGATTGGTTTCCTGCTCGGTAGAGCAGTTCGTCGTTGTAGTGACGTCGGAGGCGAGCGAGAGACGCCGACAGTGCAGGCTGGCTCAGACCCAACTGCTGGGCGGCCTTGGTGACGCTTCTGTGTTGCAGAAGTGCGTCGAGCGAGACCAACAAGTTGAGGTCGAGGTTAGCGACGTTCGTGACCTTCCGCACCGTCAGAGCATACAGATCGATCTAGTTTGGCCGAGCTCGACGAGCTGGCACCGAGAAGAAGCGTCGTGAGGGTCGACCGGGGCGGCCCCACTCGGACGAGCACTTCTCCGGGCGCCAGTTCGGATGCCTCGACCCCGGCGAGTTCTGGAGCGCTGCCGAGCTTCGGCAAAACGAGGGCGCGAATCACAAGGGCCCCGTCGCAAGGCGGCCAAGGGCACAGTGAAGGATCTTGACCAGTTCGGCCGCGGCGTCGGCGATGGGTGAGGCTGATCCCCGCTCCAGCAGTGCCAACGACGTGTCGGCGACAAACTCGGCGCGGCCCCGCTGTCGCGGATACAGGGCATCGAGTACATCCAGCAGATCATTGTGCTCGTCCAGGAAATGAGCGAGGGCCACCGCTGCCTTCGACGGTCATTGCTGCGCACTGGCCAGCTGTGGCTGGGTGGCGTGCGATGTGTTGTCTGCGATGGCAATTCGTCCCGAGGTCAGAGTTCACGGATGGTGAGTGATTCCATTGGCGTGTGGCTGATTCAGTGGTTCTCGGTGATGCTGTCGCGCGTCTGGTCATGAGCGCGCCACCGGCAGAGTTTATGGCTTCGATCGGCCTGCTCTTCGAGGTCATGAGGTCGGTACGGCGATGAATTGTCCGAGGCCGGGTACGGCTCGCAGTCGTTGCTGGCACGCAGCACCGGGCGATAAGTCTGCCCTGCCAGTTCATCCGCTTGAAGTTCGTGGCGGGGGTGGGGAAGTGCGAGCGACTGTAGCGGGTCTTTATGCACTCACATTCGGTGGTCAGCTCGGCGACCGTGCGCATCATCGGAGTTGGCTGGGCAATTAACGGTCTGATCGGGGAGCAATGCCCTCACGGGTAGTGGCAGAGCGTCTGTTTGACGTTGGTTGGACCGCGGCCCAGTTGTTCGCGGCGGTTGAGGTTGTGTTTTGCTCCGCATCGTTCGTAGCGTGTCGCGTAGGGCTAGCCGAACTTGACGACAAGCTCGGTTTGACGTGAGCTTCGCGCGAAGCGGGTGAGTGAGCGTGGGCGGGTTCCGGTGCGTGGAGGAGGTAAGGCCGGTGTCGAGAGTGCACACGGGGGAATCCGTTCTCTCTCGCGGCGTGCGGATCATCGAGTCCTTCGGTGTCGGTGATGCCAGTCTGACTGTCTCCGCCATCGCGCGTCGTTCCGGTCTCCATGTCGCGACCGCTTCGCGCTTGATTGGCGAGCTCGTGGGTTTCGGATGGTTGGAGCGGGATGGTCGACGCGTGCGCATCGGTGTCAGGCTATGGGAGGTCGCCTCCCGTGCGTCGTCGACTGTCGAGCTGCGCGAGGCCGCGATGCCGTTCATGGAGGACGTGCACGCGGTCATCGGTCATCACACCCAGCTCGCTGTCCTCGATGATGACGAGGTGTTGTTCGTCGAGCGTTTAACGGCGCCGGGCGCGGCGGTGAACTACACCCGAATAGCGGGTCGCTTGCCACTGCATGCCTCGTCCTCCGGGCTGGTTCTGTTGGCGCACAGTGCTGTGGAGGTTCAAGAACGTATCCTGCGGAACGAGCTGCATGTCTACACCGACAAGACCATTCGAACCTCTCGTCAATTGCGGACAGCGCTGGCGGAGGTTCGTCGGCAGGATTTCGCATTCTGCGCCGGCCACATCTACCCAGAGACCACGGGTATCGCCGTTCCCATCAGAGACCCGAACGCTCTCGTCGTTGCGGCGTTGGCGCTCGTGGTCCCCAACGACGACCAGGCACGTACCTGGATACCCGCCTTGCAGGCAGCAGCCCGGGGCATCACGCGTGTGATGGCCACAATCTCACCTCCTGGAAGTGAGTAGGGACACAAGTAATCTCTCAATGATTGAGAGCTCCGTAGCTCTGATGGTGCCGAAGCGGCAATCCTCGAATCACCAGGAATCGAGGAGGTGCCGTCATGGCATATAGCACGCCGATCCCCGGTGCGCGCACCGCCAGAACCAGCACGGCAGCGGACTCTGCATTGAGGCTGACAGCGAAAACGCACGCGTCGGACGGGGTAGTCACCCTGACGCTCGAACACCCGGACGGTAAGCGTCTGCCTGATTGGGCGCCCGGCGCCCACATCGACCTGATGCTCCCCTCCGGCGTCACTCGGCAGTTTTCGTTGTGTGGGGACCGTTGGGATCCCTTCAGCTACCGGGTCGGTGTTCTTCGGGAAGCAGCGGGACGCGGTGGCTCTGTTTTCGTCCACGATGTCTTGGACGTAGGTGATCTGGTGGGCGTCGGTGGGCCGCGAAACAACTTTCCCATGGTGCCGTCTCCGAAGTACCTCTTCATCGCGGGCGGCATTGGAATCACACCTCTGATCCCGATGATCGCTCAGGCGGAGAAGATGCACGCCGAGTGGAAGCTGTTGTACGGAGGGCGGACCCGCGCGTCGATGGCCTTCGTCGACGAGCTCGACGTTTACGGTGACCGGGTGGTGCTCGCCCCCCTCGACGAAGTGGGCATGCTCGATCTGCCCGCATACCTGCAGGTCGCCGGTGAGGAAGAGACGAAGGTCTACGTATGCGGCCCGGGCGGTCTCCTGGCTGCGGTGGAGCGCTACGGCACTTCGTGGCCTGTCGGAAAACTACGATCGGAACGTTTCGTCCCGAAGGAGCAAGCAGGTCCCGCGCGGATCGATCCCTTCGACGTCGAGCTTGCCCGTAGCCAGGTCACGGTGACTGTTCCGCCGCACGGCACCGTCCTCGATGCGGTGCGAGAGGTGGGCGTCAATGTTCTCTCGTCCTGCCTCCAAGGGACGTGCGGGACCTGTGAAACGACTGTGCTCTCGGGCGAACCGGACCACCGCGACTCCATCCTCGATGACGACGAGCGCGCCGCGGCCGACTGCATGTTCATCTGCGTTTCCAGATCGTGCTCCGATCGCCTCGTCCTCGACCTCTGACGCACACATGCCACCCGAAGGACTTGTGATGACTCCGTTCGCTTCCACCCGACACCTGCCGGTCAGCTGGACCGATCCGTTCGATCTCGGCATTCTCGATGACCCGCATTCGTTCCACGCCGAGCTACGCGATGCGGGGCCGGCGGTATATCTCGAGCGTCACGATGTGTTCGGTCTGGCACGCTACGAGCACGTTCACGCTGCGTTGACCGACTGGCAGGGGTTCCAATCCGCCGCGGGCGTCGGTCTGAGCAACTTTCGGTACGAAAAGCCTTGGCGACCGGCGAGTCTGCTTCTCGAGACGGACCCGCCGCATCACGATGCGCCCCGCGCCGTGTTGAGCAAGGTCCTCGGACCGCGGGCATTGGCGACACTGCGTGATTCCTGGTTCAGTGACGCCCGGTGCCTCGTCGATCAGGTTCTCGACTCCGGAACCGAGTTCGATGCCGTCACCGATCTCGCGGCGACGTTTCCTCTGCGCGTGTTTCCCGATGCCGTGGGAATTTCGAAAGCAGGGAGGGAGAATCTACTGCCGTACGGCGACCATCTCTTCAACGCCTTCGGGCCGTCGAACTCGCTGGTGGCGAAGGGGACGCCCAGCGTTGAAGAACTCTCCACGTGGGTCAATGCGCAGTGCTCACGAGAAGCATTGTCCACTGATGGCTTTGGAGCGCAGATATGGACGGCGGCGGACCGCGGCGACATCACCGCCGAGCAGGCCCCGTTGGTCGTGCGTTCGCTGCTCTCGGCCGGCGTGGACACCACGGTAAACGGTCTGGCGGCGGTTATGTTCGCCTTTGCCACCAACCCGGGCCAATGGGCGCGGCTGTGGACCAATCCGGCCGCGTTTGCGCGGTCCGCGTTCGACGAGGCCGTGCGCTGGGAATCGCCTGTGCAAACGTTCTTCAGAACCGCCACCCGCGACATCGAAGTCGGTGGAGTCGTCATCCCCGACGGCCACAAAATCCTCATGTTCCTCGGTTCCGCCAACCGAGATCCGCGACGGTGGGAGCGCCCGGATGCTTTCGACATCACCCGTGACCCGTCGGGCCACGTCGGGTACGGCATGGGTATCCATCAGTGCGTCGGTCAGCATGTCGCTCGCCTCGAAGCCGAAGCACTCCTGACGGCCCTGGCCGAGCGGGTGGCGACCATCCAGCTCATTGAGCAACCGACACGTCACCTCAACAACACCCTCAGATCATGGAAATCGATGCCCCTACGCGTGACGCTGGCCTGAACGCCGTAGTGTACGTACTATCGCCCACGATCATCACCCACCGGAGAGCTTTCCGCGCCGAATGCGATGATGCCGGAAGGCGTTGCGGCAGTATGGATATCGAACCGTTAGCGCGGCCCGCGTTTATATCGACATTGCAATTGGATGCCTGCCCGGGCGAGTGGGAGGGCGAAGTATCGAACTCGACCACGATGGCGCTGGGGTTGATGCCCGTGTTGTGGGGTGATGCGGTTGGGCCCCGATCAACCCGGGTGGACGTCAGCGGCGTCCGCGCGCACCTTCCCGGACCTGCTGAATCGACGAGCGTAGCCAGATGTTGCCGGGGTCGGCCGAGTGCAGGGGATGCCAGTACATGACCTCCACTACAGGTACTTCGAGCCCGGGAACGAACTCGACCACCGTCACCGACTGACCGGTGGCCGATCGGGATGCCAGGAGTCTCGGGACGAGAGCGGTCAGATCGGTGCCCTCGACCAGAAATGGCAGCACCTGCCTCCCCGACACGCGGGCGATCACGATGGGGCTCAGCCCGGGTGTCGGTGAGGAACTGCATTAACAACACGACAACAGATTCGGCGCGTGATCGCGGGGCTCGTTTCGGTGAATGAGCGGTTAGAGCGTCCCAGCAACGACATCGCGGCCGATACCGGGGTCCCGCCGTGGCTGGAGCGCGAGGAACACGACGACGAAACTGTCACTCATTTGAATGCACGCAAAGTTTTGAAGGTGATTTCTCCACTCGGCAACGCCCCGCACGGGCTCGACTGACTCGGTCGCCGCGCCTGTTTGGCCGGTGCCTCGCCGGTACGGATGCTAGTCGGGGGGTGTTGTGGCCGATGGTACTGCCGGAATGCCGGTGATCCGCGAGTGCCGTTTTCAGAGAAGGGTTTCGGGTCATGCGGGGGAGTTGTCCGGTTTCGAGGAAGGTGATGCGTCGTCCGATGTCGACGGTGTGGTCGCAGAACCGTTCCAGCGCAGACGATCTTTACCGCGTATCCGGCGGGGAGTTGCGGAGCGGTTGGAGCGCTACGCAGAGATTGGTAGCGCAGACGCGGATTCGCGTGATGGCTGCTTCTGTCGTTGAAATTGGTACAGAACAATTTGGATACGAGATGGTCACTGTTCCAACTGTCTTCGGGTCTGGCTTTGACAAAGCTGCCGTCTTCTCTGTGCGCACGGAGCAATTTGCAGTGTTCGAGTTTTTTCGCGGTTTCGAGGAAAGTGATCCGGGCCAAGGGTTGTAGGAGCAGCCAGGGCGCTATCTGCCACCCGAACAGTGCAGCGCAGAGCTACCGTACCGGCAGGATGTTATTCGCCTGGAGCAAAACCGATTTTCCTTGACGGCGTAGGTGTGCAGTCTCGATCCCCCGCGCTGACTTCAGTCCAGCGATAACGCGGCGAGGAAGAAAGACCCAGAAGTCTTCTCCGAAGCGGGCACTTGCCGGGTGAGGTGATCATGCCGTGCGGCCACGATTCCGAATTCTGTCGAATTTTTTCGAATTCAATTGTCGAGCAGAAGTTCTCGCGTTCCGGAGTCGTCAGGGACCGGTTATTCGGGCCGGCCCGTGGCGGTAGGGCAGTGCCGTTCTGATGGTTGGTCGCGGCGGCGTGTTTTTCTGCGGGCGACGGTGGTGAGTAGGTAATTTTAGGCCACTGTCTAGTCGGCATGGGTGGTGCCGTCGGGGTGCCGCGTGTGCATCTGGCGTGGAGGTTTGCGGCGATGTAGGGCGGTTCGGTGGGGTCGTTGTCGCGGCGGGGGTGGCTCATCGGATCGCTGCTCTTGGGCGGTAATCACCCGGCGTCTGGGCT
>NZ_JASDCV010000050.1:0-18299 GCF_030407755.1 Rhodococcus sp. APC 3903 | reverse complement strand
AGTTGCGGTGGCGAGTGCGCCGAAAAGCCCACGCGACGTCGAACGTCGGGACATGTATTTCTCCTTTGGGTACAACCGACCAGTCGGGATTGTGATGATGAGTGACGGTAGTCACGTGTGACTTGGATGTACAGACAATTTGAAACAATTCCGACAAAAGTATTACTGCGATCGCCTTCGCTACTACTTGTGGCTGTGAGGATTGAAATTTGTTGCAGTGCTCTGTGTCTCGTCATTCGCCCACGAATCGCTGTGAGGTGCTACGACCCGAAAAGGCGTTCGTCGACGGGAATATCGGACTCCTGTCGAAATCGAGGGGGCAATGTTTTGTCGGAGTCGCCAATGAGGGAAGTCAGGGCGAGTAACTTTGTCGAACAGCGGCTGATCGGTACTCCGGGCAGCTGCCCGAGAGAACGGATCGCCATGACGCTGATGCTGCCGCTCGACTCGATGTTCCTGCTGATGGAGTCACGAGAGCATCCCATGCACGTCGGTGGACTGTCGCTTTTCGTTCCGCCGGAAGGAGACGACGGCGAATTCGCCAGGTCGCTCTACCGTTCGCTCACCGACGTCGACTCGATTCGCCCCCTCTTCCGCCGCAAGCCGGTGCAGTTCTTGTCGAACTTCGCGCCGGTGCGTTGGACGGAGGACACGGATGTCGATCTCGAGTATCACGTCCGGTTGCTCGCGCTGCCCAAGCCGGGACGAGTCCGCGAATTGCTCGAGCTGACCTCCATGCTCCACGGCACGCTGCTCGATCGGCATCGGCCGCTGTGGGAGGCGTATGTGATCGAAGGTCTCGCCGACGGCCGAGTTGCCGTGTACATGAAGACGCACCATGCACTCATGGATGGTGTGTCTGCTGTTCAGGCGTGGTACCGCAGCCTCTCGTCGGACCCGCTCGATCGAGAATCGATGCCTCCGTGGGCGCAGCGACCTTCTTCGGGGCGGGTTCGAGCCAGTCGCGGGCTGGACCTGCAGAGGCGGGTGGGCTCCGTGATCGAGACCGTGCAAGATGTGGTCGGGGTGGGCCCTGCGATTGTGAACGCCGCTGCCTCGGCGGTGAAGGACCACGTCGCACCGTTACCGTTTGCTGCTCCGAAATCGATCTTCAACGTCCCGATCACCGGCGCGAGGCGTGTCGCCGCGCAGTCGTGGCCGATCGAGCGCCTGCGCAAGGTCAGTTGCGTTGCAGACGTGACGCTCAACGATGCGGTGTTGGCTATGTGCGCGGGCGCGCTGCGGCGTTACCTGATCGAACTGGACGAGTTGCCGGACAAACCGTTGATCGCGATGGTGCCGGTATCACTTCGTAAAGGCGATGAGGGTGAGGCTTCCGGCAATGCTGTAGGTGCGGTGTTGTGTGATCTGGCAACCGAATTGGCGGATCCGGCGGCCAGACTTCAGAGAGTTCACGACTCGATGAGTAGCGCCAAGTCCCTGATGTCGGGCCTGACGCCCCTGCAGATCACGGCGCTCAGTGCATTGAATGTTGCCGGCCTCGGGTTGCCGCTGATCCCTGGTTCATCCCGACTGATCACCGGGCGCCCAGTCTTCAATCTGGTGATTTCCAACGTCCCCGGCCCGACGACGACGCGATACTGGAACGGCGCGAAGCTCGAGAGCTGCTATCCGGCATCGATTCCGTTGGACGGGCAGGCAATGAACATCACCGTCATCGGCTACGCGGACACCATGCAGTTCGGTCTCGTCGGCTGCCGCCGCAATGTTCCGCACCTGCAGCGGCTCCTGGGCCACCTCGAGGAATCACTGAGTGAACTCGAAGCCGCCGCAGGCTGATCAATTCGATTCGGGCATTCAGACGTCACGTCCGTTCACGACCAACTGGTGGACGTCCAGTTCTTTGTCGTCGAGGCCGAAGCTGATGATGCGTTCGGGGTGGATACGGATGATCGGTGCGTCGAGACCATGCGCACCAGCGCCCTCAACATCCAAAGCCTCTGCCCGTCCACGGATTTCGACGCACCTGACCCGCCATGGATCTACAGATGCGATGTCGTCCACGACAAACGCGACCCGCCCGTTCTCCGCGACATTGTGAAACTTACGGCTGTCCGTCATGTTGTAACCGCTGATGTCGATCGTGGCTGTATCCGGGTTGTAGTGGAATCCGACCGGACTGACTTGCAGCGTTCCATTCCGTTGAACCGTCGCGAGGCGTCCGAGAGTCTGTGTGGCCAGGTAGTCGAGTTCGATTCGGGTGAATGTCATGAAATCACGCTAGAACCTGAACTGCTGTAGAGGTCAAGATCTCCGAACGTGCAACTCATTCCGTCTCGTCAAGGCCCTCTTCTGCTTCGTCGACCCGGCGCTCGGCTTCGCGAAGCTCATCCTCGGACTCTCGAACCGCGACGCCGGCAGCCTTCTCGGTGTTCTTGGCGAACTGTCGTTCCTGTTCTGCGTGTTCGAGATCGGCGCGGAGTTCTTCGATGCGGCGGTCGAGGTCGGACAGCTTTGACCTGGCATCCTCGAACTGGGCGGTCTCGGCCTTGACCCGTCGTCGGATTTTCTCGAGGTCTGCCCTGGCTTCCTTCAATTCTGCTTTCGCCTTGGCTTGTTCGGCCTTGTGATCCGGAGCAGTGGATTTGGCCGGAGCGTTGTCTTCGGTGTGGATCGCAGGGGCATCTTGTACGGAATCCTCCTCCACTACAGCAAGTCCCGCCGGCCCGAAACCGCTGTAACTGGCAGCGGTCACAACTCGTCCGAGTCGGACCTGCGCGGCAGTCTCCTCGTCGGACAGGGCGGCATTGAGGGTCTGCGCGACATCACGTAACGCATCCTCACCGGCATTCTTTCCACGCGAAGCCGCGATCTCACCGGATTTGTGGGCGAGACTTCGCACCACCTGCTGCCTCTGTGTCGTCAGCCGTCGCAAGTCCTGACCTGAGAGATGGCGTTGGGCGTCGCGTAGCGATTCGCCAAGCGCGAGAAGTGCATCCAGATCTTCGGATAGATTGCGCGAAATGAGATTGACCAACCATCCCACGGTGGTTGGCTTCCGAAGTTTTCCGATCTCCGCGGCCAGTGTGCGGTCGTTGTCCTCCCGGGCAGCCTTCACATGCTTTGTACGCGCCTCGACGAACTCGCCGGGGTCGAGGCCGTAGAGTTCGTCGGCGACATCATCGAGGGTCACACGTCCATACTGTCATTCGGCGAGTGGTTCGAAGACTGTCTTCCAGTCGTTTTTGATGCTCACCACTGTCCACCCGTTTGCGCGCGAGGCGTCGAGTGCGTGCTCGGCTCCGTCCACGTAGTCGAACTCGCGTTCCGGATCGTCATGGAGCACCAGAAGACGAAGTGCCGGAATGTTCGGGTGTTCGGCGAACTGCAACATAGGTAGGTCACCGTTGCTGTTTCCGGCCGCGATGACAGGTCGTCGGCCGATTCGGTTCCATATCTGTACGGGCTTGGCCGGCCCGTCGTCGACGACATCGGTTTGGGGCTGACGAAGTATCGTGCCGCTGTGACCGTCGTCCTTCCACGTCAATGCCACGCCGCTGCCGATGACGCGATCTCGGGGGATGCCGTAGACCTCCTGACTGATCGGCCGCATGAAATCACGTCCGCCGCCAGAGACTATGTAGTTGGAGAAGCCTTTGGCCGCAAGGTAATCGAGCAACTCCACCATGGGTGAATAGCTGCAGTGCAAATATTTGCGATCGAGAGTGGGATGCGAAGCAGTGCGCAGGTAGGTATCGGCGTGGGTTTCGAATTCGTCGACTGTGACTTCGGCGAATGCCGCCAGGACACCGGCCGCGAGCACCTTCAGTGCGCTGTCGTCGCCGCGATAGTGCTTCGAGATCACATCGTTCAACCAGACGTAATCCTGTTCGAACGCCGCCTGCCACGGTTGACGGTTGCGAAGAGTCGGATCCTGGTTGGTCATCTCGACGAGGCGGCGCAAGATGAAGTCGAGTTGGATCGGCATCGGCTTCTCACACCACAGAGTTCCGTCGTTGTCGAAGACTGCGATCCGGTCTTCCGGTGCGATTTCTTCCGGACTTCCCTCAGTCGTCGCGCGTTCGACGAATTGCCTGATGGCCTGTTTCGGCGTGCCGTCCTGCCAGCTCGGAAGCGGGTCAGGGTTATCGGAGGTGGAGGCTTCAACGAATTGACTGCTCATGTGGTCCCTGGCTTCCAGTGAGGCGATGACAGACCCGGCACTTTCATACTCGGACCTCCTGCCGAAGATGGCATCGCCCATTTCGGGCGACAGCGCTTCGGTGAGCACAATCGGGGTATGCGATTGACCATGCAGCCGTAGAGGCTGGCATTCAGATCACCTACAAGGAGCCAGGTCATGGCCAACGCATTCAAAGGCGTCGTCAACCTCGATATTCGCGATTCGATTCCCGACTGGAGCCCGTACGAGCAGCCGAAGGCTGCCGCCGGCACGCCTAACATTCTCTACATCGTTCTCGACGACGTCGGATTCGGCGCCTTGGGTTGCTACGGGGGACCGATCGAGACGCCGAACATCGACCGCATCGCGGGCAACGGATTGCGGTACGGGCAGTGGCACACCACAGCGCTGTGCTCACCGACGCGATCGTGTCTGCTCACCGGCCGGAACCACACGACCAACGGAATGGCTTGCATCAGTGAGTGCGCGGTCGGGTTTCCTGGCGGGAACGGTCACATCCCTCCCGAATGTGCCACGCTCGCCGAGGTTCTGGTCGAGCAGGGGTTCAGTACCGCGATGGTCGGGAAATGGCACCTCTGCGCCGAAGACGAGATGAATCTTGCTTCCACGAAACGGAATTGGCCGGTCGGTCGCGGATTCGAGCGGTTCTACGGGTTTCTCGGTGCCGAGACCAATCAGTGGTATCCCGACCTCGTCCACGACAACCACCCCGTCGAACAGCCGTCGACGCCGGAAGAGGGGTATCACTTCAGCGTCGACATCACCGACAGAGCGCTCGAATACATCGGCGACGTGAAGTCGATAGCTCCGGACCGGCCTGTATTTCTCTACTACGCACCCGGGTGCGCACACGCTCCACATCACGCGCCCCGCGAATGGGCCGATCGCTACGCAGGCAGGTTCGACGCAGGGTACGAAGCCATGCGGGATGAGATTCTGGCGAGGCAGAAGGACATGGGACTTGTCCCGAACGACACGACTCTGCCCTCACTCAACCCGATAGGCACTCCTGACACCCGCACCGGACCTGGCGGCGAACCGTTCCCGCCGCTGGATTTCACCCGCCCCTGGGACACCCTGTCCGCTGACGAGCAACGACTGTTCTCACGGATGGCGGAGGTGTACGCGGGCTTCCTCTCGCACTGCGACGATCAGATCGGACGCCTGCTCGAATACCTCGAAGAAATCGAGCAGCTGGACAACACGATCATCGTGGTGGTTTCCGACAACGGTGCCAGCGGTGAGGGCGGACCCGACGGTTCAGTCAACGAGAACAAAATCGCGAACGGGGTACCCGACGACCTCGCCGAGAACCTGGCAAAGCTGGACGAGTTGGGCAGCACCGAGACGTACAACCACTATCCCAACGGGTGGGCGATGGCGTTCAACACGCCCTTCAAGATGTGGAAGCGGTACTCGTTCAACGGCGGAACCTGCGACCCCTGCATCATCTCGTGGCCGGAGGGTATCGACGCCCGAGGCGAGATTCGAGATCAGTACCACCATGCCATCGACGTCGTCCCGACTCTGCTCGACTGCGTCGGTGTCGACTTGCCCGACACGGTGAAGGGATACACCCAGCACCCGATCCAAGGCGTGAGCATGCGGTACAGCTTCGACGCCGGCAACATCCCCACCGCCAAGCACACCCAGTTCTATTCGATGCTCGGAGGACGAGGGATTTGGCATGACGGGTGGAAGGCCGTCACCACGCACCCGACTCTGAGCGGGTGGGGTCATTTCTCCGAAGACACCTGGGAGCTCTACCACACGGAGGTGGACCGAGCCGAGCTCCGGAACCTTTCCGGCGAAGAACCCGGCAGGCTCGCCGAGCTCGTGGGGTTGTGGTTCCACGAGGCCGGCGCCAATCAAGCTCTGCCACTGGATGATCGGTCAGGTGTCGAACTCCTCACCACACCTCGCCCCCAGCTGGCTCCGCCGCGCAACCGGTACGTCTACCGTCCAGGGGGAGCCGAGGTACCGGAAGCCGTCGCTGTCAACCTTCGTAATCGTTCATACTCGATCGGGGCAGTTGTCGACTTGGCCGAACCGGGTGCGGCCGGCGTGCTCTTCTCTCATGGTGGCAGGTTCGGTGGTCATTCGCTGTACGTCAAGGACAACCGACTGCATTACGTGTACAACTTCCTCGGCAGTGAACAGCAGAAGATCGATGCCACCGAAGACCTTCCCATCGGCGAAAATGTAATCTTGGCAGCAACTTTCGACAAGGAAGGTGAGGATCCGCCGGGCACTGCGCACGGGGTGCTCGGCCTCTACTACGGCGATCGTAAAGTCGGTGAGGGCAGAATCCGCACTCAGCCAGGCAAGTTCAGCATCGGCGGCGGCGAAGGGCTCAATGCTGGCCGTGACAGCGGGGAGCCTGTGACCGACGACTACCCGGGTACCTCACCATGGGCGTTTACCGGTGGAACGCTCAGCCGGGTGGCGATCGACGTCAGTGGGGAACCGTACGTCGACCTCGAACGCGAAGCAGTGGCGATGCTCTCGCGTGAATGACAGATCTGCGTGCGTCTAATCCGAGCTGGGTGGAAGGTATCTCACGGTGGGTACTCCGCCGGGACCGTCCAGGCGGACTTCGGCATCGACCTGGTAGACCTCGGCTATCAGGTCGGCGGTGAGGACCTCGGTCGGGCTTCCGTGGGCAACGATGGAGCCACGGTTCAGCATCACTATCGAATCGCAGAACATGGCGGCCAGATTCAGATCGTGCAATGCCATGATCGTGGTGGTGGGCAGGCGACGCACGAGCGCGAGCAATTCGAGTTGATGGTTGATGTCCAGGTGATTGGTCGGTTCGTCGAGCAGCAACTCGTGAGGTTCCTGAGCGAGGGCGCGCGCGATCTGCACGCGTTGGCGCTCCCCGCCGGACAGGGTGTGCCACGACCGGTCGAGCATCCCGGAGAGGTTGGTGTGTTCGATCGCCGCGCGGACGGCGTCGCGGTCGGAACCTGAATGCCCGCCCCACAATCCGCGGTGCGGGGTGCGTCCCAATTCGACGACCTCGGCTACCGTCAGGTCGATCTCCGTGTTGCTGTGCTGATCGACGGTGGCAATCCGACGCGCGACATCTCGGCGTTTCCAATCAGGCAACGGAGTTCGGTCCAGAGTCACCTCCCCGATTGTCGGACGGTTCTGCCCGGCAAGCAGTTTCAGCAGTGTCGATTTTCCCGAACCGTTGGGGCCGAGAAGCCCCACCGTACTTCCGACGGTGGGGGACACGTCGAGGGCGTCGACTATGAGCGCCCCGCCGACCCGCCAGCTGACACCGGCCGCTTCGAGTGTCATGGCCTGGCCTTTCGTCTCCAGAGGATGACGGCAAACGCAGGCACACCGACCAACGCGGTTACCACACCGGCCGGGAGTTCCTGCGGCGCAATGGCTGTACGTGCCACGGCGTCGACCCAGACCAGGAAGATCGAGCCGATCAGTGCGGACGCGGGCAGCAGTCGCCGATGGCTCGGACCGACGAGAGCCCGTGCCGCATGCGGGAGGACGAGGCCCACAAAGCCAATGGCGCCTGCGACGCTCACGATCACCGCCGTCATCAAAGCTGTTGCCAACAACAGGGTCACGCGCACCCGCCACACGTTCACCCCCAGCGACGACGCCGCGTCCTCGCCGAAGGCAAAGGCGTCGAGTGCGCGGGAGTGAGTCAGACAGACCACGAGGCCGACGGCGACCACCGCAGCGCAGAGCGCGACGTCGAGCCAGTCGGCGCCGCCGAGTGAGCCCAGGAGCCAGAACATCACGCCGCGAGTCTGCTCGGGATCGGCCGAGGTGATCACGATGAACGAGGTGAGCGCCGAGAACAGTTGGGTCGCGGCGACTCCGGCCAGGATCACCCGATCCGGCGTGCCGCCGGCCGCATGGGCGAGCAGCAACACAAGGGCGAAGGAGATCACCGCGCCGATGAAAGCGCCGCTCGACAAGCCGATCACCCCCGACCCGACTCCGAGGATCACGATCAGTACGGCACCGGTCGAGGCGCCGGACGAGATACCGAGGACAAATGGATCAGCCAGTGGATTGCGAAGCAGAGACTGCATGATCGCCCCGCACAGCCCGAGGCCCGCACCGCAGAGCGCGGCGAGCAGAGTACGTGGCAGACGAAGATCCCACACGATGCCGTCGCGGATAGGGGTGACGTCCGCCGCGGTACCGCCGAGATGGCCGACGACAATCGAGGCCACCTCACCGACCGACAGACCGGCCGGCCCCAACGTGATCGCCACGGCGGCCGACCCGGCCAGCGTGACAACACCGATCACCCACAGCAGGGTGACGGTCGTCGGGTTGTCACGCAGGCGAACTCTTGTCGTCATCTCACGCCGTAGACCACGTAGTCGTCGAACAGTTGCCAGACCGTTCCCGACTCTCGAAAACCTGCTTGCGCGAGCGCCGCCAACTGGAAGTCGACGGCAGTGGGCGCGGTAGCGTCGCGTCCGGCGAATCTGCGCTCACGCTCGTCGGTCAGTGGTCCGATGCCGGGAGTTGCCCGCAACTCCTCCCACCAGCTGTCCCACTCGGGAGCGCCGGCAGCAAAGGCGGAGCGTTGCGTCTGCTCGTCGTGAGCCTTCGCCCATCGACCGATGACGGGGGAGCGGCTGTCGAAGCGGAAGTGATCACCGTTGAGCAGGACTCCGTCAGGGCTCAGCAGTTCGCGGCACTGCCGGTACACCTCGACGAGCTGTTGCGGTTGTAACCAGTGCAGCGCAGTTGTCGACACTATCGCCTGCACCGGTGCAGTCACCGAAGTCGGCCAATCGGTGCTCAGCAGGTCTGCGTCGACCAGCTGCAGTCGGTCACCGAAACGAGTCGACGACTGACGGGCGACTTCCAGCAGCATCGGGTCGTAATCGATCCCCACAACGCTCGCGTGCTTGAACTTCTCGAGGATCCGGGCGCTCAGTGAGCCCGGCCCGCAGGCCAGGTCGACAACCGTGAACGGGGTGTGCGCGTACTGCAATTCGAGAACGTCGAGAATCGCGTCGAATCGCTTTTCGCGGTCGGCGATGTATGCCGCCTGCTGGTCGTCCCACTGACGCACCAGTTCACTGATCTCCGCGGACATCTAGACCACACCCAACTGGCGCAGCCCGTCGGAGAGCTGTTCGATGCCACCGACATTGCGGATCGAGGGATCCATCGTCGTTCCCTCGAGGATGATGTAACGCTTGTTCTTCACTGCGGTGAGCTTGCTGGCGACCGGGTCCGATTCGAGGAACGCGATCTTGTCTGCGGCACTGTCGCCGTCTCCGCCGCGGTCGAGATCTGCGAGCACCAGCACGGTCGGGTCTCGATCGAGCACACTCTCCCAACCGATTTCGGGCCAGTACTGTTTGTTGTCGTCGAAGGCGTTCTTCGCGCCCACCGCGTCGGTCATGATTCCCGGTGCACCGCAGCACCCGGCGAAGTACGGAGTCTTCGTGGCTGCGTACCACCACGCCAGCGTCACGTTTTCGGCTCCCAGCGACGCCGTGGCGGTGGCCGCGCGATCCTTCAAACTCTCGGTCAGCTCGACACCTTTGTCCTTGACGTCGAACAGTGTTGCCACGTCGCCGATTTCGGCGTACAAGTCGTCGAGTGTGAGGGCCTTGCTCTGCTCGGCATCCTGACCGGTGCACTCGCTGGGCGACTGGTACGTCGCGACCCCGAGGTCGGTGAACTTGGTCCGGTCGGCGATGCCTTCCGAGGTGAACGTGTAATTGAAGGTCGTGTAGACCATGTCCGGTTCGCGTTCGAGGACACTCTCGAAGGACGGGAACTCGGTGTCGAAAGCTTGAACCTGACTGCGTGCCTCACGTAATTCGGGGAGTACGTCGTCGTCGCTCATGGCGTAGCCGGCCATCCGGTCCTGCACTCCCAGTGCGAACAGCATTTCGGCCGCAGGCTGATTTACCGCGATCGCCCGTTCGATCGGTCGCTCCACCGTGACGTCTCGGCCACAGTTCTGGACTGTCACGCGCGATTGTTCGGAAGAGTTGGATTGTTGGGCAGCACTGTCGTCGGAGGAGCAGGCAACCAACGACGCGCTCAACAAGGCCGCGACGGCAGCGGCGGGTAGGCGAAGTCTGGACAGACGCATGGAATCTCGTTCTCGCAGGGGCTCGTTCGCGGAGCCCGTTACCGTGTGAACAGGCGCCTGTTGACCCCTGCTGCCAGCCGGTATTCGGACTCGAGATCGCCCCACCCGAGCGCCTTCCCAGATTTTCATCCAGTGGCGTAAGCCCGGGCGGTCACCCTCACCGCTGCGCGTCAGTTCCGGATTCACACCGGATTCCCTGACCCCCTGTGTGGAGGTCCGCTGGCACAGAGGAACTTATCACCGCAGTGCACGGCCGGTCAGGTCGGCCGGTGTACGCGATCAGATCTCGATGGCCAGGTCGTCGATGTCGGTCAGGGTTCCACCGCCGGCGAGGATTCGCTCGTAGTTCTCGCGCCGACGGAGGTCGATTTCGGTGTTGCTGATGCCGCGCTTCCAGTAACCGAATATCGCGACGTCGTCTTTGTCGAGTCCGACGGTCGACCGAAAGTGCTTACGGATTGCGCGCATCTCGTTGCGTTCACCGGCTCCCCACACGACGTAGCTCGCGGGATCGGCGAGCTCGCGTGCTCGTACCGCCAGTGGGCCGTCGGGCTCGGCGAGATCTGCGCTCACGCGGTGAAGCTCCAGGCCGGGGAGGGCGGGCAGTTCGGCGAAAGCGACCTCGTCATCTGTTGTGACCCAGCCGATTCCGACCACGTCGGTAGGTAGCTGCTCGATGATCGAGTACAGCGCAGGTATTGCGGTGCCGTCCAGAAAAAGTGCGATCCGTCGACCTGGAACGTCGGGGACCAAGAAGTGTGGTCGCGGACCGGTGAGACCGAAGGTGTCACCGATGGTCAACGCCGCTGCCCACCTCATCATCGGGCTGGTCTGTCCGTGCAGGACCACGTCGATGACGATCGATCCGGTGGCGGAATCGTAGGAACGCACCGTGTACACACGCGAAGCGTCGTCGAAATTGGGCCCGAGATTCATTCGTACGGTGATGTTCGGGCGTGACCAGGTCGGATCGTCGGTCGACTCCGTCAAACGAGCCGTGATCCGCAGCAGGTGGTCGCTCGGTCGCTCCATTGCTTCGACGACGGCGAGAACGTCGTTGAGTCCGCGATTGTGGTCAGCGGTTCGTAGGACGCTCGCCCGGGGAGTTGTTGTGCTCGTGGCGTCTGCATGTGTCATCGACTGTGCTCCTGGATCGGGTTTTCGAGATGCCATCAGGTTAGTGCTGCCTAAGTCGGCACAGTTGTCCAGAAGTGACATCTGATTACCTGAATCAAACCTGCGTCGCGAACAACGCGTTTGAGCGACTTGTACTCGCGCTGCTACGGTGCCTGTGATGTCCATACGCCGCTGTACTCTCGATTCCGGCCGTGCACTGCGCACGGCCCGATTCGGCGTAGCGACATTCCGCCGGGGGCGTAAGGCGATCGACCGCCGCCCCTCTGGTCTTGTCTGGATCGAAAGAGCCTTGGCCGCACCGGCCGGATCCGTCTGACATTCGCCACTTCGGCGAGCATTACCTCGCTGAGATTTCGCAGTGCCACACCTGTTGCAGTGCTGCGTATTTCCCGTACCTGAAGTTTCTCGCGGGTGAGTTGTGAGTGTCGGCGCCGCCGAGCCTGGATTACCAGCCAACTCGTTTTCGTGAAAGGTACACAGCAATGAATCGTTTCGAAGGTCGTCGTATTCTCGTCACCGGCGCAGGATCGGGAATCGGGCAGGCCACCGCGCTGCGGTTGCTCGCCGAAGGTGGCCGCGTGGTCGCTGCCGACATCTCCGAGAAGGGTCTGGCAGACACCCGGAAGTCGGCTGAACATGCCTCGACGGAGGGTCGTCTCGACACCGTCGTCGTCGATATCGGTGACGAGAGTTCCGTCATCACGGTTGTGGGTCAGGCAATTTCGGCTCTCGGGGGATTGGACGTACTGGTCAACGCCGCCGGGATATTGCGAGGCGGGCACACCCACGAGACCTCACTGGACTTGTGGAATCGGGTGATCTCCGTGAACTTGACCGGCACCTTCCTCGTCACTCGTCAGGCACTGCCAGCTCTCCTGGCCACCGGCAACGCAGTGGTGGTGAATTTCAGCTCCACCTCCGCAGCCTTCGCGCACCCGTACATGGCCGCATATGCGGCGAGTAAGGGAGGAATCCAGTCCTTCACTCACGCACTGGCTCTCGAATACGGCAAGCAGGGTCTGCGCGCCGTCGCGGTAGCTCCGGGCAGTGTGAAGAGCGGGATCACCGACACCACGGCGTCGTACCTGCCGGAAGACACCGACTGGTCGCTCTTCGGCAAGCTGTCGCCAATTCTGAGCACTGATCTGGAGTCCGGTGGTGCTCCCATGGCCGGGCCGGAAAGTGTTGCGGGAGTTATCGCGATGCTGGCATCCGACGATGGTGCCTTCATCACCGGCACGGAGATCCGTGTGGACGGCGGCACTCACGCCTGATTCTGTGTCCGTCTGACGGCCTGGCCTGGGGCAGGCCGTCAGACGTGAGCCGTCATTCTCGCGAGCGAGTGATAGCGGGGACGACGTAGGACTGATCGAGTACGGCGGGCGAAGGTTCGTACATTCTCAGGACCGGTCGGAAGTCTCCGCGCGGGCAGGGGAGCCAGTTCGCCTTCGCCGTGGCATCTTTCGGCTCCTCGTGACTGATTGTGATCGTCAACGCACCGTCGGCGTCGTGGACGATGCCGGGAGTGCGGTCGCCGATCGAGTATCGGTCGATGGGGTTCGCCACGAGGAAGAAGTCCGGCACCGAGTACATCGTCAGCGACCAGAAGGCGCTCACCGGCGGAGTGGGGTCGAGTCTGATCGTGTAGGTGCGGTTTCCGTTCAATTGCGTTCCCTGATCGTCGACGTAGGTCATGATGTACGCCGCTTCGTAGGGGTGGTTGCCCCACAGCCCGCCCTTGGCCGCCGCCGCTCGTTCGATGATTCGCAACCTGGGATCGGCGATCTTGAATTGTGGATCGTCGATTGCACCGACCTCGAAGTAGTCGAGGTTGTAGTCGAAGGCGTGGAAAGTCAGCTTCCAACCGTTGGCCTCGGGGCTGGAGCCGTGCGTGAGTGCTTCGTGCAGATTCTTCTCTCCGGCGGTCAACCCGTCTGCGAGCGCCGCAGCGTCGTCGGCAGACAGCGATACATAGGGAGAGGCCCCGTGCTCGGTGACTCCGATCGGTGAGAACGAATCCTGGAGTTCTCGATCGCGCGGGGCCGGCGGAAAGGCCCGCGACCAGATGCGGAGTTTCTCGAGGAAGAGGAGGTCCTGGCTGACCTCGGAGTCGGGGACCGGTAGACCGGCCGGAGCCCCGGCGGAGTCGACGACGGTCAGGGTGGTGGCGTCCTGCAAGGCGTGGACGGCGGGGAGGTCGTCGTCGCCGCCGCACGCCCACCGACCGACGATCGATGCAACGGTCGTGGGAAATCTGATCACTGTGGTCTGGGTGGTCGGGGTTCCGGTCCAGGTGGGTGGGACGAGAAGGAAGTCTCCGCTCTTGGTGCCGGTGGCACGGTGCCCGACGTAAGCGAAATTGTTTGTCCAGGCGTCGACGAACTGGAGGACGTAGTAACGGCCATCGGTATCGGGGACGTGCAGCGCAACGGGGCCGACAGAAAGGTCGATCTGCGCCATGGAATACACGGTGTCGTTGTTGATCGTGACAAAAGTATCTGCCGGGCCGGCGAGTGTGCGGGCGTGACTGAAGGTGTTGAAAGGTGCGGCGGGGTTCGCTCCGACACCGTCGTGAACGTACCGATGGACCTGGTCGAGATTGAAAACGAGGGGAAATCCGTAGATGTACGCCTGAGCTGCAAGCTCGGTGCGACTGGTGTCTGTCATCTCTGCCCTCTCGTAGTTCGTCGGTTCGACGTCCACCTTGCGGGAACCCTGCCGTCGAGGCATCACCCGCCGAGGGTGACGACGGTAGAGGGAGAGGCCATGTCGGATCAGGAAACAGCGGTGCTGACTGCAACTGCAGACGAGTGGAACGTCGCGATGTGCTCGAACGACGCCGAACGGATCGGCGACTTCATGGCCGACGACTGGGTGATCGTCTCGGAGTCCGGGGTGTCCACCAAGGCGGAGTTTCTGGGTTTCGTGGCCTCTGGCGACCTGACTCATTCGGCGATGGATCGCGTCGGGCGCGCTCGCGTGCGTTTCTTCGGTGACGTTGCGCTTTTCACCACGCGGATCACCAATACTGCGCACTACGACGGAAGGCAGTACGACGCCGAGGAGTGGACCACCGACGTGTTCGCCCGGCGAGACGGTCGTTGGCGCTGCGTGTTGAGCCACATCACGCCGGCCGTCGAGGCCAAGATCGAAGGCATCGAACCGTGAGGGATAAGAAAAAGAAAGGCCAATGTTTTAACGCCGACATTATTGGGTAGTAATACGAGTTTCGTATTGATGATGTCGATTATCGGATTTCTTGATTGTGAAGTTTTTGTAGTAGCGTCAGTTGAGTAGATCATTTCTATACGCATACCGGATGAGGTTCTCACATGATTGTTCTCGGCATTATTCTGGCGTTGATCGGCTTTTTCACGGGGTTGAGCATTCTGACCACCGTCGGCATCATTTTGGTCGTCGTAGGTGCAGTTTTGTCCATCCTCGGCGCTACCGGGCGTGCAGTGGGCGGACGAAAAGTCTGGTATTGATCGATACTGCGCGAGTAGCTGAGAAGGCGGTACCTGATCTCTTCGGAGATCGAGTACCGCTTTTTCGTTCTCCAATTGATTTTCGGTGTCTCTACCCGAAATTATCGCTCTGAGCTGCGTCGGGTAAACATGAAGGATGCTTTCTCGAGATCATGCGGAAGAGAAACCTGTGGAGAGATTCAGGTTTCCTCGCAGATGGAATCAAGTTGACGAGTCACGCCGCGGTTTGGTGTTGGCGTGGGTGGCCTTCACACTGACGTTCGGTGGAGCACGTCTGGTGACCTGGTTGATCCAGATCGACACCAGGGACGTCGGCGACATCAGTGCCGGTGGGACGCACCTTCACCATTACCTGTGGGGAATTCTCCTGTTGGCCGGGGTGGCGATCTTCGGCCTCGTAGACCGAAGCCCTCGCGCACGAACATGGATGGGCATCGCGTTGGGTATTGCACTCGGGCTCATCGTCGACGAGGCCGCGTTGCTGATCACTCTCGACGACGTCTACTGGCAGAGCGACGGTTGGCCCAGTATCGCCATCGCAGTGTCCATCATCGGAGTTGTGGGAACCGGGCTGGCACTGACCCGAAGCGGAGCGGAGAGGCCTCGAGGTTGATCCGACTACGGCACGGGTACTCACTCCCGTGCCGGGAAGTCGCGCGGATCGTGAGGTGGCTTGAATGGATCCCAGTTCCGCAGACCGTTCACCGGACTCCGAAAGTGAAGTCCAAGCCGTAGATCCGATGGCGGAAGCGGAACGCGAAGCCGCAGCATTGGCGACGCCTGTCCGGCCGCTGGGTGAGCCCGGACCGAGATTCGACCGTCGGTCACCGTTCTTCATCGGTCTGAGCGCCGCGGCCGGAGTTGCCGTGACTTATGCGGTGATCGAAGTGCTGCTTGCGGCGCGAGGCATGCTGATCCTGATCGTGGTCGCGCTGTTTCTCGCGGTGGGCATCGAACCGATGATCGTCTGGCTGGAGCGGAGACATTTCCGGCGCTGGATCGCAGTCACCGTGGTACTCCTCGGAATTGCAGTGATGTTGGCGCTGTTTCTCGTTGCTGCGATCACCCCGCTGGTCGAGCAGGGACGTCAGTTTGCATCGCACGCTCCCGAACTCCTGACACACATTCGTGACCGGTATCCGATCGTCAACGACCTCGATGAGAAGTATCACCTCGAGCAGCACCTCACCACACAACTGGATGGTTCGGGTTCTGCGCTCGCGACGGGTTTGCTCGGTGCGGGGCGGGCGGTGTTCAGCGCAGTCGCCGACGCCGGAATCGTTGCTGTACTGACGACGTACTTCTTGATCGACTATCCACGAATCCGCACGAATCTGTATCGGCTGGTGCCACATTCGCGGCGGCCCCGAGCAATCGCCATCGGTGATCAGATACTGGCAGGTGTGGGTGGGTACGTCCTCGGCAATGTTCTGATCTCCGTGATCACCGCAGTGTGCACCTTCGCGTGGTTGTTGATCTTCGACGTGCCGTACCCGTTGATCCTGGCGCTGCTGGTCGCTCTGCTCGATCTGATCCCGATAGTCGGTTCCACGATCGCAGGGGTTATCGTCGCCCTGGTCTCCCTGACAGTCTCTGTCCCAACGGCATTGGCGACAGTTGCATTCTTCATCGCGTTACGTCTGCTCGAGGACTACCTGCTCGTTCCGAAGATCATCGGGAAGACGGTAGCGGTCCCGGCGTTGGTGACTGTGGTCGCGGTCCTGTTGGGCGGAGCGTTGCTCGGTATTGTCGGTGCGTTGCTGGCGATTCCAGTCGCTGCGGCCTTGCTGTTGCTCGCAAGAGAAACGCTCTTCCCCCGCCTCGACGCTTCTTGACCGGTTTCTATCGGACGCTTCGCGCGCGACGCCGCGAAGCAGGATTCGGCTTGGGGCACATCCGAGTCGGGATGGTTTCCCCTTCGTCGGTGATACGGAATACCGATACTTTCTCGCTACACCCGTGATTCAGATCGACCGCGTATGCGATGGCGGCGCGATCCGAGACGAAATCTTCCATCACCGTAGTACCGTCCGGTAGTTCGATTCTGTAGTTTTCCATGACTTACACAACCTTCTTTCGCTAAGACGATCCTACCCGGCCCGCGAAATGGCAAACCGTGGAACATAACGTGCGACAGTCAACTTCGCGCCGCGCCGGTGCAATGTTTCGACAGTTCGCCTGTGGGGTAGTGAGAGTCGGTCAGCCCGCTCAGGCGGTACGAATCGAACCATGGAGGATCCGCGCAATGAGCGCAGTATCGAAAGCGATGTACAAGCCACTCTCACTGGCGACGAGCGTCCTCGGCGGCATTTTGGCCGGTGCCGTCTTCCAGCAGGTGTGGAAGCGCATCGGTGACGACAAGAATGCGCCCGAGCCAAAAGATTTGAGCAGGTCGAGTAAGGAAGTCCTGATCGCCGCCGCCCTGCAGGGAGCCATCTTCGCTGTTGTGCGAGCCGCTGTGGATCGTGCGGGGGCAAAGGGCTACCAGGCCCTTGCTCACGAAGATCCCCGGTAGGAACGCCCGGTTCGGTTCGAGTTCAGTCGACGACGGCCGCGATTGCCTCGATCTCGACCAGTTGATCGTCGTAACCGAGAACGGTCACACCCATCAGAGTGCTTGGGGCGTCGTGATCACCGAACGCGTCGCGGACTACCTCCCACGCCGCAACGAGGTCGGCTTGATTGCTCGACGCCACCAGGACGCGGGTGTTGATCACGTCGGTGATGGACGCGCCCGCGTCCGAGAGAGCTGTTCTCAGGTTGTCGACGGCCTTGGCTGCCTGTCCTGCGTAGTCGCCGATGGCGGCAGTGGAGCCGTCCTCGTTCAACGGGCAGGATCCGGCCAGGAAGATCAGTCGAGCCTCGGCGGGAGCCGTTGCTGCATAGGCGTATTCAGCGACCGATGAGAGTGATGTGGAACGGATCAGAGTTACCGACTTCGACATATTTTCCCCAAGGAATAGTAAAGTTTTGCAGCGAGTCTTTCACAGCGCGCCAGGGGTTGCCAATTCATTGTCGGACCCATCCATCCACGCTACGGCTACGAATCACTGTCAATGAGCCGAGAAGAAGAGCACGCAGCATCTGTCGACGAATGGCTGACAACCAAACAGGTTGCCGCACTGTTCCATGTCGACAGGACCACGGTGTCCAGGTGGGCGAGGGAGGGCAAGGTCGGCACTCTGAGAACGCTTGGCGGACATCGGAGATACCGACGTTCGGAGATCGAGAAGTTGTTGCGCAACCGTTTGACGACGCTTGATCCGAACTAGCCTCCGACATGAAACAGACAGGTCGCCGAGCACGATGAGGGCTCGGCGACCTGTCTGGTCAGGATGAAGTAATTACGCCTTGGGGACGCGGATGATGAGTGCGTCGCCTTGTCCGCCGCCGCCGCAGAGTG